>JBEEIU010000022.1:0-9833 GCA_041169705.1 Actinomycetota bacterium | reverse complement strand
GGAATGAGTTGGCCAGAGCGACTGCAAAACATCAGCGCGCCGTTGGACTGGAGCAAAGCTCACACTTGGACTTTCGAGCCCTTGGATGAAGAGGTGTTCGGGTCTGTAAGGCTTGCTAGGGAGGTTGGAACAAAAGGACTTACTTACCCCGCCGTATACAACGCAGCGAATGAACAGGCGGTTGATGCCTTCCACGAAAACAAGATCAGCTTCACTGACATTTTCGAGATCATTGAACACACGGTGCAGCAGCACTCCGCTCAGTCGACCCTCTCACTGGAAGCTGTTCTAGCTGCGGAGCATTGGGCGAGAGAAACTGCAAACCAGCGAATCACACAGCTGGCTCGGAGCTAAGCAAAGTATCCTTGTCGCTCGATGGAGACACTTCTATACCTGGCCGGAATCCTCGTCGTGATTCTTGGAATTGCTGTTTCTATCGGAATTCACGAGCTTGGACATCTAATTCCCGCCAAACTCTTCGGAGTTCGAGTCAAGCAATACATGATTGGCTTTGGACCCACTCTGTTCTCCAAGACCAAGGGCGAAACTGAGTATGGAATAAAAGCCATTCCATTGGGTGGCTACATATCTATGGTTGGAATGTATCCTCCTGAAAATCCGGCTAAACCAACTCGTGGACCATTCGCTAGCTGGATTCGAGATGCCCGCAAAGAAATCAGAAGCGAAGTAAGCGCAAGTGACGAGGGTCGGCAGTTTTACCAATTAGGTTTCGCTAAAAAGTTCACTGTCATGTTCGGTGGACCGTTCATGAACTTCTTACTTGGTGCACTGCTAATTGTTGTGTCGCTAAGCGGAATTGGATCAAATCAAGTTTCCACAACCGTGGATGTGGTTTATGACTGCATCGAACAAACCGAGCAGGGTTGCGACCCTGATGCACCAGTTTCTCCAGCAAAACTTTCTGGCATGCAATCGGGTGACAAAGTTGTCGAAGTCAACGGCTTAGCGGTAGCCAAGTGGGAAGAAGTTGTGGCAGCGCTAAATCTCAAACTCGAAGCAGCATCTGATGTTGTGGTTGAGAGAGCTGGTGAGCGAGTAAAACTAAGCATCACCCCGGTCTTTACCGAGCGGCCGATTTATGATTCGACTGGCAATGTGCAGCGCGATTCGGCAGGCAATCCGGTGACCGAGATTCGTCCAATTCTTGGAATACTTACCGAGCCCCAAAGAAAAACTGTTCCGTTAGGTGAATCACTATCTGTGGTTGGAAACGGAACTGCCGCTATCAGCGCATTCATCCTTCAGCTACCCATGGAGGTGTGGAAAGTAACGCAGTCCACTCTGGGACTATCGGAGCGCGACCCAAATGGTGCAGTCTCGATTGTCGGCGTGGGACAGATTGCCGGTGAAGTTGCGTCCAACCAAGAAGCCTCTTGGGAGCTAAGACTGGGGAGCATCCTGCTGCTCCTGGGCTCTTTGAATTTGGCGCTGTTTGTGTTCAATTTGATTCCGCTGCTGCCGCTGGATGGCGGCCACGTTTTGGGTGCTACATACGAAAAGATTAAGCGCGGCACAAGCAAGCTATTGACCGGAAAAGACCCCGGTCCGGTAGACACGGCCAAGGCTCTTCCGCTGGCATACCTGGTCTGGGGGCTTTTGCTAGCAACCGGAATCCTGCTGATTCTGGCGGATTTGGTAAACCCAATTACGCTTGGATAGGAAGCTAAAGCACCTCCTAGCGGTTCAGACTGCATAGGCTTCGAAAGGAATCAAGTGCCTGCTGTAAATCTTGGACTTCCAAAAAGTCCACCGCCAACTTTGGCACCGAGACGAAAGACTCGTCAGATCATGGTGGGCAAGGTTGCGGTCGGTGGCGATGCTCCTATCTCGGTTCAGTCGATGTGCACCACTCCTACCACTGACATAAATGCAACCCTGCAGCAAATTGCCGAACTAACGGCATCGGGTTGTGACATTGTTCGAGTTGCAGTCCCTTCTCAAGATGACGCAGATGTACTACGAATCATTGCAAAGCGTTCACAGATTCCAGTGATTGCTGACATTCACTTCCAACCAAAATACGTATTCCAGGCAATTGAAGCCGGTTGTGGTGCAGTTCGAGTGAACCCCGGCAACATTAGAAAATTTGACGACCAGGTTGCAGAAATTGCCAAGGAAGCAAAAGCAGCTGGGGTCTCAATTCGAATCGGAGTTAACGCAGGTTCGCTTGACCCAAGACTTTTGGAAAAATACGGAAAGCCAACTGCTGAAGCACTTGTTGAGTCAGCAGTTTGGGAAGCAAGTCTTTTCGAAGAACATGACTTCCACGACTTCAAGATTTCCGTAAAGCACAACGACCCGGTAGTTATGGTTCGGGCATACGAACTTCTTGCCGAAAGAGGAGACTGGCCGCTTCACCTTGGAGTGACCGAAGCCGGACCTGCTTTCCAGGGAACTATCAAGAGCTCGGTGGCATTCGGTGCACTCTTGTCTAAGGGCATTGGCGACACAATCAGAGTTTCTCTCTCGGCACCCCCGGTTGAGGAGATCAAGGTTGGTTCTCAAATTTTGGAATCCCTAAACCTGCGCCCTAGAAAACTCGAGATTGTTTCTTGCCCTAGCTGCGGTAGAGCACAGGTCGATGTTTACAAGCTGGCCAACGATGTAACCGATGGCCTTCAGCACCTAACCGTTCCGATCCGCGTTGCCGTTATGGGTTGCGTTGTAAACGGACCCGGCGAGGCCCGCGAGGCAGATCTCGGTGTTGCATCGGGTAATGGCAAAGGTCAGATTTTTGTAAAGGGAGAGGTCATTAAGACAGTTCCCGAAGCCGAGATTGTTCAGACCCTGATTGACGAGGCAAACCGCATTGCCGCTGAGATGGATCCTGCAATTTTGGGCACTGCTCAGGTCTCAGTCTCAAACAAGTAGCTAACATTGAGCGCATGCCAATGCGCCTCAGCCAGTTATTCCTTCGCACGCTGCGAGAAGATCCAGCGGATGCCGAGGTCCAAAGCCACAAATTGCTCGTCAGGGCCGGCTACATCCGTCGTTCCGGACCTGGGCTTTTTAGCTGGTTGCCGCTAGGCCTCAAGGTAAAGGCAAGAATCGAGCAAATCGTCCGAGAAGAAATGGAACGCGCTGGAGCTCAGGAAGTCTTCTTTCCGGCCCTGCTTCCAAGGGAACCTTATGAGGCAACTGGTCGCTGGGATGAATACGGCGACAACCTATTTAGGTTGAAAGACCGCAAAGACGCCGATTACCTGTTGGCTCCCACCCACGAAGAGGTATTCACCCTGATGGTGAAAGACCTCTACTCCTCATACAAAGATTTGCCACTGGCTATCTATCAAATTCAAAACAAGTATCGCGACGAAGCGAGACCTCGCGCGGGACTTTTGCGCGGTCGCGAATTTGTAATGAAAGACGCCTACAGCTTTGATGTTTCCGATGAGGGATTGGCCAAAAGCTATCAAAGTCAAAGAGATGCCTACGAGAGAATCTTCCAGCGCCTGGGTGTCGAATACGTAATTGTGAAAGCCGACGCGGGCGCAATGGGTGGTTCGAAATCCGAAGAATTTCTAAATCCGTCTCCAATTGGCGAAGACACCTTTGTTCGCTCTGCCAAGGGTTTTGCTGCAAACGTGGAGGCCGTCAAGTTTGCCCCGGCACCGGATCAGGATTTCGGCAATGTTCCTGCGTCAATGGTTCACGATTCTCCAAATACTCCAACCATCGCAACACTGGTTGATCTTGCAAACAAGCAAGTTCCAAATCCAAATCGGGAGTGGACAGCAGCCGACACTTTGAAGAATGTCGTGCTGGCATTGGTTTCCCCAGAGGGAAAGCGCGAGTTGGTAATTGTTGGAATTCCGGGTGATCGCGAAGTAGATCAAAAGCGTGCAGAAGCATTCTTTGGTCCAAACGAAGTTGAGCAAGCAAATGATGAAGACTTCGCAAAGCACCCAGAACTCGTCAAGGGTTACATCGGCCCAACCAAAAACGGAAAACAGCACCTGGGTAAAGACGCAACCGCAAAGATTCGCTACCTACTGGACCCAAGAGTTGCTAAGGGCAGCGCTTGGATCACTGGAGCGAATGAAAAAGAAAAGCACGTTTGGAATTTGGTTTACGGTCGCGATTTCGAAAGCGATGGAATCGCTGACATTGCAGAGATTCGCGAGGGTGACCCTGCCCCAGATGGTTCTGGACCGCTAGAGCTCGCGCGAGGAATTGAAATCGGGCACGTCTTCCAGCTCGGCAGGAAGTATGCAGAGGCATTGGACCTCAAGGTTCTGGATGAAAACGGCAAGCTCGTGACTGTGACCATGGGTTCCTATGGCATCGGCGTCACGCGCCTGGTTGCCGTTATTGCGGAAGCAATGGCGGACGAGAAGGGACTGATCTGGCCAGAGTCGGTCAGCCCGGCTGACCTGCACATCATTGCAGCCGGTAAAGAGGAGAGCGTTGAGCAGGCGGCCGAGCAGTTGGCACAGCAAGCCGAACAAGCCGGCATGAGCGTTATCTTGGACGACCGCAAGGCTTCTCCAGGCGTGAAATTTGCCGATGCTGAACTGTTGGGTGTCCCATGGATCTTGATTGCCGGCCGCGGGGTTGCGGACGGGGAAGTAGAGCTGTGGAATAGAAGGACAGGCGAACGTGGCGCGGTAAAGCTAGACTCTGCTATTACCGAGCTGCAAGCTAGGCGCAAATAGAACAGGAGGTGCGAAAGAGATGGACATAGATCTCTCCGTACTTCGTTTGCTTGAGCGTGAAAAAGAAATTCCATTCGGCGAACTAGTCGAAATTATTGAAGCCGCAATTCTTGCGGCCTACTTCAAGCATGTTCGCGAAAACACCAAAGGCCCACGCGCCGTTATTGACCGAAAGACAGGTCACGTAAACATTTATTCACCCGTCCTTGACGAAGAGGGAATGCCAACCGGCGAAGAGACAGATGTAACCCCCGAGGGGTTTGGCCGAGTTGCTGCTTATGCAGCAAAGCAGGTTATTGCCCAACGCATGCGTGAACTTTCCGATGAGGGACTACTTGGTGAGTTCAAGGGCAAGGAAGGCGACATTGTTGCCGGCGTGATTCAGCAGGGTTCCAGACCATACATGGTTTATGTGAATCTAGGCAGCATCGAAGCCCTACTTCCTCCCGAGGAGCAAGTGCCGGGCGAAGACTACTCACACGGCAGAAGGATTCGTGTTTACGTAACTTCGGTGCAAAAGGGACCGCGCGGACCACAAATTACTGTCTCGCGAACCCACCCAAACTTAGTGAGAAAACTCTTTGCTCTGGAAGTTCCGGAAGTTGCGAATGGGCAAGTTGAAATCGCATCTGTTGCTCGCGAGGCAGGACACCGAACCAAGATTGCAGTTGTTGCCAAGGAACCCGGAATAAACGCCAAGGGTGCTTGTATCGGCGAATTGGGTCAAAGGGTTCGCGCGGTAAGTGCAGAGCTCAATGAAGAGAAGATCGACGTTGTTGACTTCAACGAAGACCTGGCCAAGTTTGTCGCTCACGCCCTATCTCCGGCAAAGGTCTCGGACGCATTCGTAATTGACCAAGCGCAAAAGGCTGTTCGGGTGTTAGTTCCAGATTTCCAGTTGTCACTGGCAATTGGAAAAGAGGGCCAGAATGCCCGCCTCGCTGCCAAACTGACCGGTGCCAAGATCGATATTCAGCCGGACAGCGTCCTCGAGGGCTAGTTTGATTTGGGCTTGGGCCCTAGAATGTTCCTATTACCGCCTACCAAGAAGGACCAGGCAAGAAAATGCTGGAAAACCGATGAGTAACTCGAAATGAGATCCGCTCAGCGATAAGGCCTGCCCTGCCCGGGTAAGCCTCGGACAGGAGAACAAGTGGCGCTTCCACGCGTGTATGACGTAGCCAAAGAGCTTGGTATTGATACCAAGGTGGCTTTGGCCAAGCTTGAGGAACTCGGAGAGTACGTAAAGAGCGGCTCCTCCACCATTGCTCCTCCGGTTGCAGCCAAGCTTCGCGCTGCATTCCCAAATGTCGAAAAGCCAAAGCCTGCCAAGGAAGAAAAACCAAAGCCGGCAGCCAAGAAACCGGCTGCCAAGGCAAGCGCAGAGCCAGTAATCGAGGAGACTCCAGCGGCTCCGAAGGCTCCCGCGGCAAAACCAGTAGAGACCCCAGAGGCAGAGACCAAGCCTGCCGAACCAAAATCTTCAATCGTTCCAGGCATTCCAAGACCTGGAAATAACCCTTTCTCCTCAAACCAAGGCATGGGCATTCCTCGTCCGATGGCGCGCCCCGGAAATAACCCATTCGCTCCATCCCAGGGAATGGGCAGACCGCAGCGCCCTGGAGCCCCTCGACCAGGTGGACCTGGTGGTCCTCGTGGTGCAGCCGGTACCGGAGCTCCTCGTCGAGACGGCGGAGCACCAAGACCAGGCGGAGCACCAAGACCTGCCGGCGCAGGATTCGGTGCCCCGAGACCCGGTGGTTTTGGAGGCCCTGGTGCAAGTGCACCTGGCGGTCGTCCTGGCCCTGGCGGAAGAGGTGGTCGTGGAGCGGGAACTGCCGGTGCATTCGGTAAGGGCGGATCCAAGAGCAAATCTCGCAAGTCCAAGCGCACCAAGAAGGAAGAGTTCGAACAAAGAGAAGCACCGAGCTTAGGTGGAGCAGTTGTTCCACGCGGCGATGGAACCACGGTTCTTCGTTTGCGCCGTGGTGCATCTATTCAGGACTTTGCCGACAAGATTGGCGCAAATGCAGGTCAGCTAATTACCGTTTTGTTCCACCTCGGACAAATGGCTACCGCAACTGCATCACTAGACGAAGACACCTTCCAGATTCTTGGTGAAGAACTTGGTTACAAGGTCGAGGTTGTTTCTCCAGAAGACGAAGAACGAGAACTATACGAAGGCTTCGGATTAGATATTTCAACCGGAATCGAAGACGAGGACGAAGATCTGTTGCAACCAAGACCTCCGGTTGTAACAGTCATGGGTCACGTTGATCACGGTAAGACTAAGTTGCTTGACTCGATCCGCAACGCGAACGTGGTCGCTGGTGAAGCTGGTGGAATTACTCAGCACATCGGTGCTTACCAGGTTCACGCCGAGCACGAAGGTATTGAACGAGCAATTACGTTCATCGATACTCCGGGTCACGAAGCGTTCACCGCGATGCGTGCTCGTGGTACTCAAGTTACCGATATTGCGATTCTGGTTGTTGCTGCGGATGACGGTGTGATGCCGCAAACCATCGAAGCCTTGAACCACGCGCAAGCCGCAGGAGTTCCAATTGTGGTAGCTGTGAACAAGGTTGATAAAGAAGGTGCTAACCCGGCGAAGATTCGTCAGCAACTAACCGAGTTCGGACTCGTTGCCGAAGAGTACGGTGGTGACACCATGTTCGTCGATGTTTCAGCTCTAAAGGGTGTTGGAATCGACAGGTTGCTAGATGCGGTATTGCTCACAGCAGACGCAGCGCTTGACTTGCGCGCTAACCCAGACCGCGATGCTCGCGGTGTGGCAATCGAGGCCAACCTTGACAAGGGTCGCGGTGCCGTTGCTACAGTCCTGATTCAGTCGGGAACTTTGGAAGTTGGAGACGCAATCGTTGCAGGTGCAGCACACGGTCGTGTTCGTGCAATGTTTGATGAAAACGGTAAAGCCGTTGAGCAGGCATTCCCGTCCAGACCAGTTCAGGTTCTTGGACTTCAGTCCGTTCCTCGAGCGGGTGACACATTCGTTGTTGCAGAAGACGAGCGTCAAGCTCGCCAGATCGCCGAGAAGCGTGAAGCAGCGGAGCGCAACGCGTTGCTTGCGAAGACTCGCAAGAAGATGTCTCTGGAGGACTTCACCAAGGCCCTGGAAGATGGCAAGGTTTCCTCGCTCAACTTGATTATCAAGGGTGACGTTTCCGGTGCTGTTGAGGCATTGGAAGACTCGCTGCTCAAGATCTCAGTCGACGACTCCGTTCAGCTTCGAATCATCCACCGTGGTGTTGGTGCGATTACTGAGTCTGACGTCAACCTGGCAACTGTTGACTCCGCGGTAATCATTGGTTTCAATGTTCGCCCAGACAACAAGGCAAGAGAGCGTGCAGATCGCGAAGGCGTAGATGTTCGCTTCTACAGCGTGATCTACAACGCTCTTGAAGACATTGAGAAGTCATTGAAGGGAATGCTCAAGCCTGAGTTTGAAGAAGCTCAACTTGGAACCGCAGAGGTTCGCGAAGTCTTCAAGTCCTCCAAGTTCGGAACCATTGCTGGTTCTTATGTTCGCTCTGGTCTGATCAGAAGAAACGCGCTCGCACGTGTGCTACGCGATGGCGTATTGGTCAAGGAGGGCCTAAAGGTCGAAAGCCTAAGGCGCTTCAAGGACGATGCCACCGAGGTTAAAGCAGACTACGAGTGTGGTATTGGACTGGGAGACTTTGGTGACATCCAGGTTGGAGACACCATCGAGACTTACGAGATGCGGGAGAAGCCAAGGGTCTAATGGTTGATCACGCTCGCGCTCGCAAACTCGCCGAGAGGGTAAAGGTACTGGCGGCTGAGGCTCTGGAAAAAGTTGTAAAAGATCCAGACCTTGGCTTTGTCACGATCACAGATGCGCGTGTTACCCCAGACCTTATGGACGCCAAAATCTATTTCACGGTTTTTGGTTCGGCGGAAGATTTGGAGCGCACCAATGAAATTTTGGAGCGCAACAAAGGCAAGATTCGCAGCGAGATTGGTCGTCAACTTTCCATTCGACTAACCCCAACCATTGAGTTCCTGCATGATGAGGTTCCTTCAACAGCCGGAGCGTTGAATGACTTGCTAGCAGAGGCCAAGCGCCGCGACGCGGAAGTTGAGGCACTAGCTAAGACTGCTAAGCCAGCGGGTGAAGCCGATCCTTACGTAAAGCCCAAGGAGCTTTAGTGTCATCCGGCATCGTGCTGATTGATAAGCCGGTCGGAATTACTTCTCACGATGCCGTTTATCGACTTCGAAAAATACTTGGAACCAAAAAGGTAGGTCACGCGGGAACTTTAGATCCTCTTGCCTCTGGACTATTGGTCTTGGGTTTCAACTCCGGCACTCGACTGCTGCACTTTTTAGTAGGTGCAACTAAGCAATACACCGCGTCCATTCGCCTCGGAGCTAGCACCACAACGGATGACTCCGCGGGTGAAGTAATTGAGCGCCATGTGGTGGAGAAGCTATCCGAGGCTGAGGTAGATAATTCGATAAAAAAATTGACCGGCAAAATAAGTCAAACTCCGAGTTCGGTTTCCGCTATCAAGGTCGATGGTAAGCGTGCCTACGATTTGGTTCGCGAAGGACAAGAGGTTGAACTAAAGCCGCGAGATGTGGAAGTAAGTCGTTTCGTAAGAACTACCCCGCTGCGATTTGAAGAGGGCTTCGTCGATTTCGATGTGCTGGTCGACTGTTCCTCTGGAACGTACATTCGAGCGCTAGCGAGAGATCTCGGAAAAGATCTTGGCATCGGCGGGCACATAACCGCCCTGAGAAGAACCAAAGTTGCAAATTTCGAAGTCGAGTCTGCTAATAGCCTCGACTCAAACGAGGTCAAAACTCTCTCGCTGGCCAAAGTGGCAGAGACCGTTTTTTCAGTTATCTCTATCACGACAGACCAGTGCGTGGATTTGGTGCATGGTAAGCGGGTTTTGCTCAGTAGCAACGAGAACCAACTTGCAGGCATAGACCCCACGGGGGAGTTGTTAGCGATTCTTGAGTCTGCAGGACCCGGAAACTACAAGTCCCTGGCGGTCTTCCCGAAGGAGCAAAAATGATCGACTGGTGGTCTTGGACCCAGATCTGGTTTGCCACCTCGGCTGGGCTCCTCTTGGTTTTGCTGGGTTTGGTTGGTCGCAGACCTTCGGG
>JBEEIU010000021.1:0-15810 GCA_041169705.1 Actinomycetota bacterium | reverse complement strand
ACACGGCACACTTCTTGATGTTGCCTATTACCCCTGGCCATCAAAAGCAGCCAATCACTGGACAAAGTCTGGTAACGCAGTCTCAGGCCTAGAAATGCTGATCTGGCAAGCCGTGATGCAGCAACGTATTTTTTCGGGGGATGGCCCAACAAGCCCACTTCCCAATGAGGAAGCCTTGGTTGATGCTGTTCGGCTAGCGCTATCCGTGACACAATAAGACCCATGTTGCGCTGGATAACTGCCGGAGAATCCCATGGACCCGAACTAATCGGGGTAATCGAAGGGCTACCAGCCGGCGTTCCAGTTCTAAAAGAAGACATCCAGGATGCACTTGCCCGCCGCCGACTCGGCTATGGCCGGGGAGCAAGAATGGCGTTCGAGCTCGATGAAGTAGAGCTCCCAACTGGAATCCGCTTCGGCCTTAGCCAGGGTGGCCCAGTTTCGGTCAGAATTGCAAATACCGAGTGGCCCAAGTGGGAAACCGTCATGAGCGCCGCTCCGGTGGACCCTTCGGAACTCACCGGGGGACGCGCTCAAGCATTGACCAGACCTAGGCCGGGACATGCTGACTTCACCGGAATGCAAAAGTATGGATTCGACGAGGCAAGGCCGGTACTCGTAAGGGCCAGCGCAAGGGAAACCGCAACCCGCGTTGCACTGGGCCGAATCGCACAGAACTTTCTAAAGGAACTGGGAATCGAACTTGTTACCCACACCGTGGCGATTGGTCCTGTTTCATCAACTTCGTTGGATCTACCACGGCCAAAGGACGTTGCCGCTCTGGATCAGGATCCGCTGCGTTGCTTCGATAAGGAAACCAGCGAGCGAATGGTTCAAGAGATTGATGACTGTCATTCTTCTGGTGACACCATCGGCGGTGTGGTTGAGACCCTGGTATACGGAATGCCCCCGGGAGTTGGAAGCTATGTCCATTGGGACAGAAGGCTAGATGCCCAGCTTGCTGCTGCAGTTATGGGCATTCAGGCCATGAAATCCGTTGAAATTGGGGACGGGATCGAAACAACCAAGCGTCGAGGCTCAGTCGCCCACGATGAAATGGTCCGCGAAGCCGGCGAGGTGCACAGACTCTCTGACCGAGCTGGTGGCATTGAGGGTGGAATGTCAAACGGCGAAATCATCCGAGTCCGTGCGGGCATGAAACCAATCTCGACAGTTCCAAAAGCGCTGCAGACCATTGACACCTCAACTGGAGAAGCGGCAAAGGCGCATCACCAAAGAAGTGACGTGTGTGCAGTGCCGGCTGCAGGAATTGTGGTTGAGGCCATGGTCGCACTAGTAATCGCTAATTCTGTTTTGGAGAAGTTTGGTGGCGACTCGGTTGCAGAGACCAGGCGAAACCTAGAGAGCTACATCGCGAATATCCCAGAAGTCCTGAAGTCAAGAATTGTGAAGCCATAAGGTGCAGCTTCCGATTGTTCTTGTTGGTCCAATGGGTGCCGGCAAGACAACCCTTGGAAAAAAACTCGCTAAGTCGCTTTCTGTTGAGTTTCTGGATACCGACAAACTGATTGCGAAAGACCATGGCCCAATAACTTCCGTATTTGAGAACTTGGGCGAGGAAGCCTTTCGAGAAATAGAAACAAATGTTTTGCGCCATGCACTCTCCAAAGACGCAGTGATTGCAACTGGAGGTGGCATAGTGCTGCGCGATGCAAATCGGGAACTGTTGAAAAATCACCGCGTGATATTTCTGGACTCATCCGCAAAACATGTGCTCCCAAAGATCAATGTTGAGAAGCGCCCCCTTTTGAAGAGTAATCCAGACGCTTGGGGGGAGATATATAACCAACGCTTGCCTCTCTATAAAGAGGTAGCGAAGGAAACGCTGTTCACTGGAGGGAAGCCCGTTAGTGTTGCTCTCAAAGAACTAATTGAACTGGCTGGCAAGGATTCAAATGAGTAGGGCATTAATTGGCAGGGGTCTGCTCGATGAGATTCCGGCTGCTTTGGATGGGGTAAAGAAGGTTCTCATTATTCACCCCGAGCCGCTCACTAACTCTGCCGAGGCGCTTCGCGATGCTCTCATCAACAAGGGTTTTGAAGCCTTAGTGGCTACCGTCCCCGCAGCAGAAGAGGCCAAGAGGGTAGAAGTCGCAGCGTTTTGCTGGGGAATCATGGGTCAGGCGGATTTTCAAAGAAATGATGCCGTAATCGGTTTTGGCGGGGGGTCTACAACGGACCTTAGTGGCTTTGTTGCATCTACCTGGCTTCGAGGCATTCGATCAATATTGATACCAACCACCCTGTTAGGAATGGTTGATGCGGCAATTGGCGGAAAGACTGGAATCAATACCGCCGAGGGAAAAAATTTGGTGGGGACTTTCTATCTGCCCACGAAAGTATTCATCGACTTGGACACTCTGCACACTCTTCCCAAGAATGAGCTTGTCGCCGGTATGGCAGAGGTAATTAAGTACGGCTTTATTAGTGACCCTGAGATTCTAGAGATTATTGAAAAGGACACTCAGGCTGCCTTAGACCCAAGCTCTGCGACCTTCGCAGATCTGATTCAACGCTCGGTAAATATAAAAGAA
Source organism: Actinomycetota bacterium (assembly GCA_041169705.1). Classification (GTDB taxonomy): domain Bacteria; phylum Actinomycetota; class Actinomycetes; order Actinomycetales; family Microbacteriaceae; genus Aquiluna. The sequence continues at coordinate 13,255 of JBEEIU010000021.1, read as the reverse complement.
CAGGTCACTGAGTCGGATTTTAGAGAGGCTGGGGAGCGAGAGTTCTTGAATTATGGCCATACTTTGGGACACGCTATTGAGCACGCCGAAAGATACAAATGGCGCCACGGAGCTGCAATTTCGATAGGGATGGTTTTCGCAGCGGAACTAGCCTTGCTCTCAGGGCGTTTGCGTGAGAGTGATGTCGAACGCCACCGAAGCATTTTCAAGTTGCTTGGCCTCCCAGTTAGCTACAAGGCAGAAAAGTGGGAACAGTTACTTGCGACCATGAAGCGAGATAAAAAGGGTCGCGCTGGAATGCTGAGATTCATTGTCTTAGATCAGATTGGCAAACCTGGGGTGCTAAGCGCTCCAACCGACGAGCTCTTATTTACTGCTTTTCAGGCGATTGTGGATTAGCGTTTAGCTATGCAAAAAGTACTGGTGCTCAATGGGCCTAACCTCAACATGCTTGGATCACGAGAGCCCGAGGTCTACGGATTTCAGACCCTGAAAGACATCGCTGAACTTTGCAAGTCTCACGGGGCGAAAAACGGGCTAGATGTGGACTTCCGGCAGACCAACAGTGAGGCAGAAATGGTTGGTTGGCTCCATGAGGCTTTTTCCTCAAAGACTCCGGTAGTAATTAATCCAGCCGCGCTAACCCACTACAGCTATTCGTTGCGCGATGCCTGCGCGATGGTTTCATCAGCAGGGATACCGTTAGTTGAGGTTCACATCTCAAACCCCCATACCCGTGAGGAATTCAGGCACACCAGTGTTATCAGCTCGGTTGCCAGGGGAGTAATTGCTGGATTTGGGCCTCAGAGCTATCTCTTGGCCCTGAGCTCGCTGTCTCACAACTAGACTTCTCTAGGTTTTATTAGGAGACAAATGGCAACCTCAAATGATCTAAAAAACGGCATGGTGCTCAACATTGACGGGCAGCTATGGAGCGTCGTGGAGTTTCAGCACGTCAAACCAGGTAAGGGTCCTGCTTTCGTGCGGACCAAGCTTCGCAATGTGCTAAGCGACAAGGTTGTGGACAAGACATTTAATGCTGGCGTCAAGGTAGAGACCGCGAACGTAGACCGTCGCGAGATGCAGTACCTGTACAACGATGGATCTGGTTACGTCTTTATGGACACTTCCAGCTACGACCAAATCACTTTGAATAACGAGGTCGTTGGGGAGGCTTCCAACTACCTGCTTGAGAACCAAATGGCAACCGTGGCACTCCACGAGGGTGAACCGCTATATGTTGAGCTGCCCGCATCTGTAGTTTTGGAGATCACCTATACCGAGCCAGGGCTCCAGGGCGACAGATCTACTGGTGGCACAAAGCCTGCAACTTTGGAAACGGGATATCAGATTCAGGTCCCACTATTTATCGAGAACAACACTCGAGTAAAGGTTGACACCCGCACCGGTGAATACCTCGGTCGAGTTAGCGAATAGTTGAGCGCCCGAACAAAGTCACGCAAGCGCGCTCTTGACGCGCTCTATGCCTCGGGGCTTAGAAGCGAAGACGCTGTCGAGCTGCTGAGCCAGACTGCCAAGGAAGTCGAAGGGCATCAAAATCAGGATGCAATCTTTGATTATGCCGAAACGCTGGTGTCCGGATATCAGCAGCACAGCGCTGAAATAGACGCGGAACTTTCCTCTCTTTCAGACGGCTGGGCACTGGAGAGAATGCCCGGGATCGACCGGGCAATACTGCGCTTAGGCGCCTGGGAAATTCTTCATAATCCTGAGGTCCCAAATGAGGTTGCCATTGCCGAGGCTGTCGCATTGGCTGGGGAGTTCTCGACCGAAGATTCCCCAAAGTTCATCAATGGAGTGCTGGCCAGACTGGCAAAGAGTAGGCAGTCTCTCTAGTAGCTGTTATAGTTTCCGAAGGTCCTTTAAGTTCGTCCAGAGAGGCGAAGAAGGAGTGGCTATGAGCCATCGAATTGTTCTAAGCGGCGCCGACATCGATCGGGCGATCAAACGCATTTCCCACGAAATTCTTGAGTCGAATGAAGGCTCTGACAACCTAGTCATACTTGGGATTCCTACCCGGGGGTTGCACCTTGCCCGAAGAATCTCCGAGTTTCTAAGCACCATAGACAGTAGCTACGTTCCCCTTGTCGGGTCACTAGACATCACTATGTATCGAGATGACTTCGCCGAGGTAACCAAAACGATTGGTAAGACTGAGATTCCTGGAAACGACCTGACAGGAAAAGTAGTTTGCCTAGTAGATGATGTCTTATTTACGGGTAGGACAATTCGTGCCGCCTTGGATGCAATAAACGACTTTGGTAGGCCAGAACAAGTAAAACTCGCAGTATTAGTGGACCGAGGTCACAGGGAGTTACCAATCCGGCCAGATTTCGTTGGAAAGAATCTCCCCACTTCACGTTCCGAGCGAGTCACTGTTCAACTTTCCGAAGTAGATGACAGCGACCAGGTGGTGATCGGATAGTGAAGCATCTCACCTCGATAAATGATTTATCCAAAGACCAAGCAATTCAAATTCTTGAAAGTGCTGACTCAATGGGCGCTGTGAATGCGCGAGAGATTAAAAAGCTTCCAACTCTTCGAGGAAAGACAATCGTCAACCTCTTCTACGAAAACTCCACTCGCACGAGGATTAGCTTTGAGCTTGCAGCAAAACGACTCAGTGCCGATGTGATAAATTTTGCGGCCGCGACTTCCTCCGTTTCAAAAGGTGAGAGCCTGAAAGACACCGCCCAGACCCTAGAGGCCTTGGGAGCAGACGCGATTGTCATTCGGCACCCCATGTCGGGTTCGGCACACCAACTTGCAACTAGGGGCTGGGTCGAAGCCTCAATCATCAATGCCGGGGATGGATCGCACGAACATCCAACTCAGGCACTTCTTGATGCCTGCACTATCCGTCAGAGCTTCAAGTTGGAGGATTCTGCGGATCTTTCGGGAATGAAAGTCTTGATAGTTGGAGACATTTTGCATTCCAGAGTCGCAAGATCAAACCTTTTGCTGCTAAAGAAATTGGGTGCAGAAGTGGAGATTGCAGCGCCGGCTACTCTCATGCCGGAGGGCCTAGACAGGCTCGGAGCTAAGCTGTCAAACAACTTCGAGGAATCCCTAGAGCGCAAACCCAATGTAGTGATGATGCTTCGAGTTCAGCGAGAGCGCATGAATGGTAGCTACTTCCCATCATCGCGAGAGTATGCCCAATCATGGTCACTCAGTGGGAAGCGTCTGGCTATGGTGCAAAAGGATTCGATAATCATGCACCCGGGTCCTATGAATAGAGGATTCGAAATTAGTTCAGCGGCTGCGGATGACCCCAGGTCGAGAATTTTGGATCAGGTGCGAAATGGACTTTCTGTTCGCATGGCCGTCTTACACATGTGCTTATCGACTGGAGAGCTATGAAACAGGTGCTTAGAAATCTCAAGCTGTCAAACGGGTCTGGCGCAGATATTGCTATTGAGAACGGTCTGGTTGTCGAAATCGGAAAGATTTCCGGGTCAGATGGCCTCGACTGTGCCGGCCTTGTTGCGTTTCCGGGCTTCGTAGATCTACACACTCACCTTCGTGAACCGGGCTTCGAAGGTAGCGAAACAGTGCTCACCGGATCACAAAGTGGTGTCGCCGGTGGATACACCGCTCTCTTAGCGATGGCGAACACTGACCCAGTCGCTGACAATGCCGGCACTGTGGAGCAGGTTTTGGATCTCGGGAGAAAGGCCAATTACCTGCAAGTCCAACCCATTGGTGCAGTCACCAAAGGCTTGGAAGGCAAGGAGCTTGCAGCGCTTGGCTCGATGAATAGGTCCCGTGCCAACGTAACGGTGTTTAGCGATGATGGTCACTGCGTCTACGACCCTCTCGTGATGCGACGTGCGCTCGAATACGTCAAGGGATTTGGGGGAGTAATTGCGCAGCATTGCCAAGACCCCAGACTCACCGAAGGTTCCCAAATGAATGAGGGTGCACTGTCGAGCGAACTTGGATTGGTTGGCTGGAGTTCGGTGGCCGAGGAATCGATTATCGCTCGTGATGCATTGCTTGCAGAGAAAGTCGGCGGTCGCTTGCACATCTGTCACCTAACCACTGCGGGAGCGGTTGATGTCGTCAGATGGGCAAAGAAGCGTGGAATAAAAATAACCGCTGAGGTTACTCCTCATCACCTGTTGCTTACCGAAGACTTGGTTCGAAGCTACGACCCGGTCTATAAGGTGAACCCACCTCTAAGGACCTCCGAAGATACCGAAGCCCTGAGGCAGGGGTTGCTAGATGGAACCATTGATGTTTTGGCAACTGACCATGCCCCTCACTCAATTGAAAAGAAGGACTGCGAGTGGGATAACGCGGCCTTCGGCATGGTTGGACTGGAGACGGCTGCAAGCGTTTTGTACAAGGTCTTAATTGAGGTTGGCGGTTCAGACCTAAGCCACTTCGAGCGGGTCATCAGCTCAACTCCAGCGAAGATTGCTGGCCTTGATAATCAAGGGCACATTTCGGTCGGGTCTGAGGCAAACCTTGCTCTTTTCGATCCAAGTTCAAGCAGAACTATTTCCTCGCACACTCACTCCAAGAGCACCAATAACCCGTTTAGTGGAGTAACGCTGCCTGGATCTGTAGTGCACACCCTATATAAAGGCGAGTTCAAGATTAGAGATCAGAAACTACAGGTGTTGGATGTCTAGAGAACTAATTGCCGCACTAATGCTTTCACTGGTTCCCTTATTCGCGTTACTCGCATTTCTTTCTGTCAGGCGGCGCAGAAGCCAGCAGGAGAAATTACTCTCGGCGCCGAATGCCGCATTTTCAAGCGACGGAGTTGAGTGTCTGTATGTTTCAACGGTATTTACGGATGCCCCTCTTGAGCGCATCTGGGCGCACGGCCTTGGTTCAAGAGGAGATGCGAAGATCAGTTTCAAGAACGGCTCCGTGAGCATTTGGCGAAAGGGTGAGGCCGGATTCAGTTTCAACCTTGAAGAGCTAGATAGAGCGAGAGCCACCATTGATAAGGGCGTCGAGTCAAAGGGTCTAGTCGGCTTGCTTTGGACGAGCAATGAAAAATCTCTCACGACCCAAGTCAGATTCAGATCATCCGAGAGCCAGAAGAAGTTTTTAGATATGTGCCAACAACCAAGTGGAGCAAAATGACAGCGTATTTAGTTCTTGAAAACGGTGACGTATTCGAAGGTGATGACTTCGGTGCGTCTGGAGAAACAATTGGGGAATTGGTATTTGCCACAGGAATGACCGGTTACCAAGAGACAATCACCGACCCTTCCTACGCCGGTCAAATAGTTGTTCAGACCGCCCCGCACATCGGGATCGTTGGCATGAACGAGCGCGACGAGGAGTCCTCGAAGATCTGGGTGGCGGGGTACGTGGTTCGTGAACCGGCGCGATTGGCAAGCAACTTCAGGGCTGAGCGCACCCTTCAATCAGATTTGGAGAATCAGGGAATAGTTGGAGTCTCCGGGCTTGACACCCGCGCTCTTACTCTGACGATTCGTAACTCTGGCGCCATGCGAGCAGGGATTTTCAGTGACGCATCCAATCTTTCGAGAGAACAAATGCTTGCAAAGGTGAAAGCTGCGCCTGAGATGAAGGGTCTCTCCCTAAGTAGCGTCGTAACAACCAGCGCCAAATACACAATTCCTGCCAAGGGCGAAAGAATTGGTTCGGTTGCAATTTTGGACCTGGGAATTAAGAAATCAACCCTGGAACATCTGAGTGAACGAGGACTTGACGTAGACGTCTACCCTTCGAATGTGGGCAAGGAAGAATTTCTCAGCGAGTCACCATCTGCTGTGTTCTTCTCAAACGGTCCGGGAGATCCGCAAGCAAGCAAAGCCCAGGTGGAGCTATTGCAGGAAGTTCTCAAGCACAAGATTCCTTTCTTTGGTATCTGTTTTGGGAATCAGCTCTTGGGAAGAGCTTTGGGATTTGAAACTTACAAGCTTGCATTTGGACACAGGGGAATTAATCAGCCCGTAATGCATAAGGAAACCGGCAGAGTTGAAGTAACGGCTCACAATCATGGCTTTGCGGTGAAGCTAGAGCAGGACGAAGCCGAATCTCCAAACGGATTCGGAAGGGTGCGAGTCTCCCATCGCGGTCTAAACGATCAAGTTGTCGAGGGTCTTGAGTGTCTGGACATTCCAGCTTTCTCTGTGCAGTACCACCCCGAAGCGGCAGCCGGTCCACACGACTCTCACTACCTGTTTGACAAGTTCATCAAGATGATTAGGGGCAACTAATGCCAAAGCGCGAAGACATAAAGTCAGTACTGGTAATTGGTTCTGGGCCCATCGTGATTGGGCAAGCGTGTGAGTTTGACTACTCAGGCACACAGGCCTGTCGGGTTTTGCGAGAAGAGGGCATCCGGGTAATCCTTATCAATTCCAACCCAGCAACGATCATGACGGACCCTGACTTTGCTGACGCCACCTATGTCGAACCAATCACGCCAGAGGTAATTGAAGCGATTATTGAGAAGGAAAAGCCAGATGCGATACTTCCGACTCTTGGTGGCCAGACCGCTTTAAATGCTGCCATGGCGCTGCACGACCGAGGTTCCCTTGAGAAATACGGTGTGGAGCTAATCGGTGCAAAGGTCGACGCCATTCGGGCAGGCGAGGACCGACAAGCCTTCAAGCAGTTAGTTCTTGATGCAGGGGCAGATGTTGCAAAGAGCGCAATCGCACACAACATGGAAGAAGTGCTCGCTGCGGCTGATCAGCTTGGTTACCCACTGGTGGTTAGACCAAGCTTCACAATGGGTGGGCTTGGCTCGGGCTTTGCTTATAACGAGGCAGACCTGAGAAGGATTGCAGGGGCAGGTTTACAGGCATCACCAACGAATGAGGTATTGCTCGAAGAGTCGATTCTCGGCTGGAAAGAGTACGAACTGGAACTCATGCGAGACAAGAACGACAACACGGTTGTTGTTTGCTCCATCGAGAACTTTGACCCAGTGGGAGTTCACACCGGAGATTCGATAACGGTTGCGCCAGCGCTAACCCTGACAGACAGGGAATACCAAAACCTCCGGGACATTGGAATTGAAATTATTCGTGCGGTTGGGGTTGATACTGGTGGCTGCAACATTCAGTTCGCGGTTGATCCTGTGGACGGTCGTGTCATCGTAATCGAAATGAACCCGCGTGTTTCAAGGTCCTCGGCGCTAGCTTCAAAGGCAACTGGCTTCCCAATTGCAAAGATTGCAGCCAAACTTGCAGTCGGTTACACCCTGGATGAAATCCCTAATGACATAACTGGTGTTACACCAGCTTCATTCGAACCAACGCTTGATTACATAGTCGTTAAGGCGCCTCGCTTCGCCTTTGAGAAGTTCCCGGCTGCCGACCCAACACTCACCACAACAATGAAGAGTGTCGGGGAAGCCATGGCAATTGGAAAGACCTTTACTCAGGCACTGCAAAAAGCCCTGCGTTCCTTGGAGAAGCGTGGCAGCTCGTTCCACTGGGGAGACCAGCCGAAGACCAAAGAAGAACTACTTCTTCTAATGCGCACTCCAACAGACGAACGGATCATTCAGGTTCAGCAGGGATTGCGTCTTGGAGCATCAATCGCTCAGGTATTCGAAGCTACAAAAATTGACCCTTGGTTCCTTGATCAAATTCAGCTTATTAACGAAATTGCGGACGAAATAGCAGCCGCACAGGAACTAGACAGAAAGCTATTCAAGAAAGCCAAGCAGAACGGGTTCTCCGATTCACAGATTGCTCAACTGAGGAAATCAACGGAGCAGGCGGTTAGACAGCAGCGCCATGAGATCGGTTTGCGCCCAACTTACAAAACCGTTGACACGTGTGCCGGTGAATTTCCGGCTCTTACCCCTTATCACTACAGCTGTTATGAGCAGACCTCCGAAGTCACTCCGTCACAGCGAAAGAAGATAGTGATTCTGGGTTCAGGCCCAAACCGCATCGGACAGGGTGTGGAGTTCGACTACTCCTGTGTTCACGCGGCTTTCGCACTTCGAGATGCCGGCTACGAGACAATCATGATCAACTGCAATCCAGAAACTGTCTCGACCGACTATGACACCTCCGACCGGCTCTACTTCGAACCGCTGACTTTGGAAGATGTGCTCGAGGTTATATATGCCGAAAGCCAATCTGGTGAGTTGGTTGGAGTTATGGTGCAGCTTGGAGGACAGACCGCGCTTGGACTATCAAAGGGACTAAAACAAGCCGGAATTCCAATTTTGGGAACTACGCCTGAAAGTATTGACCAAGCCGAAGAGCGCGGGCAGTTCCAGGGAATCTTGGACGCGGCAGGATTACTAGCGCCGGCGAATGGAATCGCAACCAACCTTGAAGAGGCAGTTGTGGTTGCCAATCGAATTGGCTATCCCGTTCTCGTTAGACCGAGTTTTGTGCTCGGTGGAAGAGGTATGGAGATCGTCTATGACCAGAAACATCTGACTGGTTACTTCGACAGAATCGCTTCCCACGCACTGGTTGACCAGGAACATCCGCTTCTAGTTGATCGATTCCTTGACGACGCAATCGAAATCGATATTGACGCAATCTATGACGGTGAGCAACTCTATGTTGGCGGAGTGATGGAGCATATCGAGGAGGCCGGTATCCATTCCGGTGACTCATCCTGCACGCTGCCTCCAATAACACTCAGTGAGTCGCAGATTGAAAGAGTTGCATCGGCAACCGAGTCGATTGCGAAAGGCCTGAATGTCAGGGGACTCCTCAATGTTCAATTCGCACTCGCAAGTGACGTGCTTTACGTCCTTGAGGCAAACCCAAGAGCATCCCGAACTGTGCCATTTGTAAGTAAGGCGCTAGGTATAACACTTGCCAAAGCAGCGTCGTTAGTAATGGCTGGAGCTAGCATCCAATCGCTCATCGAGAGTGGAGATTTGCCAGCCAAGGACGGTCGCTCCCTTCCTTCAGGAACACCAATCTCGGTAAAGGAAGCTGTGCTGCCATTCAAGCGATTTGCTACAAAGGATGGGCGCTTTGTAGACAGCCTGCTGGGACCAGAGATGCGCTCTACTGGAGAAGTAATGGGCATCGATAGTGACTTCCCCAGGGCGTTTGCTAAATCGCAGGCCGGTTCCGGTAGTTCGCTTCCAACTTCGGGCACAGTCTTTGTATCTATTGCGGATCGCGATAAGCCTCAGGCTCTACTGCCGGTCCGACGACTTGAGCAACTTGGCTACCGAATCTTGGCGACCGAGGGAACCGCGCGAATGCTCGATCGCCATGGCATTCGCTCCACACTTGTAGCCAAGCACTCTCAGGCGCAAAGTGGGGAACGCTCGATTGTGGAGATGATTACCGCGGGTGAAGTTGATGTGGTGGTGAACACTCCAAGTGGAGCGAACGCTCGCGCTGACGGGTATGAGATTCGAGCGGCAACCACCGCAGCAGACAAGCCCATTTTCACCACCGTCGCGCAACTTAGCGCGGCAATCGGATCGTTCGAAGTGATTCGAGAGGGACGCTTCAATGTGAAGTCATTGCAGGAACACTCACGGGATCGCAGGACACTAATTGGCAACTAACTTTGCTGCACGTTGCTATGAGATTTCTCAGCAGAATTCTCAGCTGTGCGTGGGAATTGACCCGTCTGACGAGCTCCTACAATCCTGGGGTCTACCGCAAACTAAAGCTGGTATTCGATCCTTCTCCCTAACAGTGATCGAAGAGGCGAGTAAGCACGTCAGATTTGTGAAACCGCAGGTGGCCTTTTTTGAGCGATTTGGTTCAGATGGCTTTGAAGTTCTCGAGGAAGTAATTCAAGCTGCCAGGGAGTCGGGGCTGTTTGTGATATCTGATGCAAAACGCGGAGACATTGGCTCAACGATGTACGGCTATGCAAGAGCATGGTTCAGTCGCGAGTCGAAACTGTTTTCCGATGCCCTAACAGTTAGTAGTTACCTCGGAGTTTCCTCGCTCTTTGAAACTGCAGCAATGGCCAATGAGAGTAACAGCGGCCTCTTTGTTTTGTGCTCAACTTCAAATCCAGAAGCCTTCGAGGTTCAATCTGCCAGCATCCGAGGAAACGATGTAACCGCAGAAGTTGTTCGCAGAGCCAAGACTTGCCCGAGCGAAAATATTGGCCTCGTTATTGGCGCAACCAAAGTTCTTTCGCAAACTGGTCTCGCTAACGTCTATGAAACCGATGTTGGTGTTCCGATCCTGGCGCCGGGGTTTGGAGCCCAGGGAGCCAAGCTTGGGGAGATTGACACAATTTTTGGAGCCAGTGCCCACCGGGTAATTGCGAGCGTTTCGCGATCTGTACTTGACGCGGGAAGGGAAGGGTTGTCGCGCGCCATTCTCTCCAGTAAGAATGAACTATGAGTCTTATTGTCCTAGCTGGCCCAGCTGGAGTTGGGAAGGGCTCAATAGTTCGACAGATTCTGAGCACCGAATCTGATTTTGTTCACTCTGTCTCTGCAACCACAAGACCTCCAAGGCCAGGGGAAGTGGATGGCATTGACTATCACTTCGTCTCAACGGCTGAATTCGAGGACCTAATTGCCAACAATGAGCTCTTGGAATACGCGGTGGTTCACGGAAGCAACTACTACGGGACTCCCGTAAAGGAAGTCACAAATGCCGAGGCCCTAAGGAAGCACCTAATCATGGAGATTGATCTCCAGGGGGCCAGACAGCTCAAGGCTAGAGTTTCCAATCTTCTAACCGTGTTCGTTCACCCTCCCAGCTGGCAGGAACTCGAACGCAGGCTCAGGGGCAGGGGTACGGAGTCCGAGGACCAAATTCAACGCCGACTGGAGACCGCAAGGGCAGAAATCGCAGCGTCAAGCGAGTTTGACCACGAGGTTGTAAATATCGACCTGGCCGAAACGGCCAAAGAGGTCGTAAACTTGGTGAGATTGTTCGAAAGAGGAAAATGACTGAAAAACTAGAGGGTATCGTTTCCCCGCCTATTGATGAGCTATTGGCGAAGGTAGGTTCGTCCTACGAGCTAGTGATTCTTGCCTCAAAGCGCGCAAGACAAATTAACGAGTACTACAGCGCCCTGCATGAGGGAAGTCTTTTCAACTATGTGGGTCCACTCGTGGATTCAAGCATCGACGACAAGCCACTTTCAATCGCTATGCACGAGCTGCACCAGGACAAGCTAGTTACTAAACCAACCGATCAGTAGGACAAATGCGAATCCTTCTGGGCATTACCGGTGGGATCTCGGCATACAAAGCCGCTGGTCTTGTCAGGGGCTTCTCTGAGCTTGGTCACTCAGTTACAGTCTTGCCGACTGAAAACGCGCTGAAGTTTGTTGGTAAGGCGACTTTAGAGTCACTTTCTGGTAATCCAATCGACATCGACATGTATTCGGATGTCGCTCAAGTCAGGCATGTTGAACTTGGTCAGCAGGCAAATCTAATAGTGGTTGCCCCTGCTACGGCGAGTTTCCTAGCAAGACTTGCATCGGGGTTAGCTGACGATCTTCTTATGAATGCGTTACTTGCTTCGTCTGCACCAGTGATTATTTGCCCCGCAATGCACAGCGAGATGTGGCTAAACCCCGCAACCGTTGCAAATGTTGAAACCCTAAGGTCGCGTGGCATAACGATCATGGATCCAGCGACCGGCAGACTCACGGGCGAAGATAGTGGACCGGGACGACTGCCGGAAGTTTCCGAGATATTGGATTTTGTAAACTCAAAACTTTCCTTGGCTGGAAAACGAGTTCTGGTCACCGCAGGTGGCACAAGAGAGCCAATCGACGCTGTCAGGTTCATCGGCAACTCTTCCACAGGACGCCAAGGAGTAGAGATTGCAAAGGCTGCCCGTGACTGTGGCGCTGAAGTGACCCTGATTGCAGCTAACGTCTCGGTCCCACTTCCCAGGGGAGTGAAAGTGATTGAGGTCTCCACCGTGAGGGAGCTTCAAGAGGAAATGACTGCTGGCTTCGATGCCCTAATCATGGCGGCAGCGGTGAGCGACTTTCACGTCGCGAACCAGGCGGAAGGCAAGCTCCCGAGCAAGGTTTTGCCCAACATAATTTTGGGAGAGAATCCCGATCTGGTTGCTGAGTATGCCGCTCGGAACCCAGATACCTATATATGCGGGTTTGCGCTTGAGGATGCCTCAGGCCCAGAACTTAGCTATCGGGCCAAGCAAAAGCTTGGTCGAAAAAAGCTCGATTTGATTGTTGCAAACTCGATTAGCGCCCTAGGTGCCAAGGACAACGCGGTGACGTTTATAACAGCAGAGTCTGAGCAGAGCTTTACTGGGGATAAGCAGCTTGTTGCGAAAGAACTAATGGGAATTTTGGCTCAAAAACTGTCCTAGGCGCCAATAGACTCTTGAGCTATGACGCTACGCACATTTACTTCAGAATCTGTAACCGAAGGTCACCCAGACAAGATCTGTGATCAAATCAGTGACACCATCCTCGATGCCATGCTCGAGCAAGACCCCAATTCAAGGGTCGCCGTAGAAACCCTAGTCACCACAGGACTTGTACATGTTGCCGGTGAGGTGACAACAAGCGGTTACGTGGAGATACCTCAGCTTGTAAGACAAAAGCTGCTGGACATTGGTTACAGCTCTTCAGACATCGGATTCGATGGAAATAGTTGCGGTGTATCGCTATCAATTGGCCAACAGTCACCGGATATTGCTTCAGGCGTTGACGCTGCACTCGAAATTCGTTCGGGTGATTCAGATGCGGTCAATCAATTAGGAGCTGGTGACCAAGGCATGATGTTTGGTTATGCGACAAATGAAACCAAAGTGCTGATGCCAACGCCAATTCTTTTGTCCCACCGTATAACAGAGCGTCTAGCTCAGGTTCGAAGAGAGCTTGGAGACGGCAGGCTCCGCCCAGATGGTAAAGCTCAGGTCTCTGTGAACTATGAGGGAGTAAGCCCAGTATCTATTGACACGGTTGTGCTTTCTACTCAGCACCACCCAGATTTCTCGCAAGATGATCTTGCGAACTTGGTGTTGGACCAAGTAATAAGGCCCGTTCTGAAAGAGAGCGGTCTTGGAACCGATTCCACCAAATACTTCATCAACCCCTCCGGTCGATTCGTTATAGGAGGTCCCCAGGGAGATGCGGGTCTAACTGGACGCAAAATCATTGTTGACACCTACGGTGGTATGGCCAGACACGGTGGTGGAGCGTTTAGCGGAAAAGACCCTTCCAAGGTCGATCGCTCAGCAGCCTACGCAATGCGCTGGGTTGCTAAAAACATTGTCGCTGCAGGTCTTGCGGACCGAGCAGAGCTTCAGGTCGCATATGCAATTGGCGTTGCAAATCC
>JBEEIU010000020.1:0-3477 GCA_041169705.1 Actinomycetota bacterium | reverse complement strand
CGGTCTTGTGCTTATCGGTCGTCCAGGAGCGCAGGTCGTGGGCATGAAACCCAATCAAACCACTTTCCTGGGCTTTACCTAAGAGTGAAAGTTCTAAAACAGAGAAATAACCCGGAAAAATGCTGATTGCATCAATCTTCATTTTCTTCCTCAATAACTTCGAAAAGACCGCCCGGTGGTGTTATTCGAATAAAGCCATCTTTGACATTCACCTCTGGAACCAAAGCCTTGGCAAAAGGTAATAGCACTTCCTGCTCGGCAGTTTGGATTGCGAGGATGTCCTGAGCAGGAAGGTGATCAACCCTCACCACCTTGCCAATTTCCTTGTCGTCCCGAATCACCTTGAGCCCAACAAGCTGCAGGTCATACCAAGCATCATCGGTTGGCTCAACCTCGATGTCTTGGTCCACCAAAAGAATTGCTTTTATAAGACTCTCGGCTCCCGTGCGATCCTCCACGCCCTCTAGGAAAACTACAGGTGCCTGGTTATACCAACGAAGTTCTTTTACTTTTACGCTTTTGCCAAACCAGGGAGAGCTCTCTGGAACCTGAAGTTCAAATTCCGAACCTGGAACAAATCGTTCATTTGGGGAGTCGGTGTAAAGCTCTAGCTTTATTGCACCCTTGAGGCCGTGTGCTTTGAGCAGGCGGCCTACCCGAAGCTTCTGGCTGTTAGAAATCTGTGTCCACCACGTCAATGCGAACTCGCTTGCCATCGGCAAGTGAGTTGATAAGGGTTCTTAGGGATGTGGCGGTCTTGCCGCCCTTGCCGATTACTCGGCCAAGGTCATCCGGGTGCACACGAATCTCCAGCAGATCTCCTCTGCCGTTGTTTCTTGCAGCAACGGTTGCGTCATCAGGGTGATCCACGATGGCGCGAACGATGTGCTGGAGAGTCGCTTGCAACATTTGTTATTCGGCCTTAGCTTCTTCCGCAGCCGCTTCTTCGGCTGGAGCTTCAGCCGCTGGCTCAGCTACAACTTCAGCAGCTGGAGCTTCTTCGGTAGCGGCCTCTGCAGGAGACTCTGCAACTACTTCTGCTTCAGCGGCAACCTCTGCAACAATTTCAGCAACTTCTTCGCTAGCTGCCTCTGCCTCAACAGCTGGAGCCGCAACTTCTTCAGTCTTCGCAGGCTTTTCAGCCTTTGGAACCAATACAGACTTCTTAGCGGTGTCTGCAACGAAGGAAGTCTTTGAACCCTGAGGCTTTACGGTGTTCTTCTTCTCGCCCTTTTCGTTGGCAAGGTCACCGGTTAGTTTCAGAATTACAGCTACCTGCTCGGTTGGCTGAGCGCCAACGGAAAGCCAGTACTGGGCACGCTCTGAGTTGACCTCAATGATTGATGGGTCGTTGGTCGGAACGTAACGACCAATTTCTTCGATTACTCGACCGTCACGGTGAGTACGCGAATCTGCTACCACGATGCGGTAGTGCGGGGTGCGCAATTTTCCAATGCGCTTTAGGCGGATCTTTACAGCCACAATGCTCCTGTTAGTTAGGTGTATGGCGTTTCCACCGTGAGCGTGGGGGCACACTCGGTAGAGAGCTCGTTGGTTTTTCCGTTACCGTCTGGATAGAGGGTCGAGACGACTGGAACTTGTAAATCTTGCCAGAAAAACTAGGCCAGCGCTAGTTTCAGGCCCTAATTTCCTAGGCCAAAGGCTGAACCCGAGGCAGGCTTCTGCTCCCCAAAGGAAAGCCCTGCCTCCTCGGCTGCCCGCTTCGCGGGGTTTCCACTCTTGGAACCCTTTTTCTTCTTGTCTTTCTTTTTGCCGCCTATGTAGCCCCCTTGGGCAGGACCGCCCATGGCCATAGGGTTCATACCGGGGATATTTGGCACTCCTCCCCTGGCGACTGTCTTCATTACCTTGGCCGCCTGCTCGAAGCGGTTTACCAGGGCATTCACGTCTGTAACGGTCATGCCAGAACCCCTCGCAATCCGGGCTCGTCTAGAACCATTGAGAATCTTTGGCTGACGTCTCTCTTGCGGGGTCATTGAGTAAATGATTGCTTCGGTTCTGGTGATTTCTTTTTCGTCGAAGTTTTCAAGCTGCTGCTTAGCCTGACCCATACCGGGCAACATGCCAAGCAGGTTTTTCATGCTGCCCATTTTCTTGAGCTGCTGCATTTGACCAAGGAAGTCCTCGAGAGTGAATTCTTCTTTAGCCAGTTTCTCTTGAAGTTTTTTGGCATCCTCTTCGTCGAATTGCTTTTGAGCCTGCTCAATCAAAGTGAGGATGTCACCCATGTCCAGAATGCGACTTGCCATGCGGTCTGGGTAGAAAGGTTCGAAGGCATCCAAGGTCTCGCCGGTGGAGCTAAACAGAATTGGCTGACCCGTGATTGAAGCTACGGAGAGTGCAGCACCACCGCGCGCATCACCATCCAGCTTGGTCAGCACAGTTCCGGTTATTCCAACTCCCTCGGAGAATGCCTTAGCGACATTTACGGCATCTTGGCCGAGCATGGAATCAACAACAAACAAGATTTCATCCGGGGAGACTGCATTTCGAATATCAATCGCCTGCTGCATCATCTCTTGATCCACACCTAGGCGACCAGCGGTGTCAACAATCACAACGGAGAATTGTTTTTGCTTAGCGTGATCGATTGCATCCTTCGCAACCTTTACTGGATTTCCAACACCATTTCCTGGTTCAGGTGCAAAAACTGGAACCGAAACCTTTTCGCCCAAAACCTGCAGCTGTGTCACGGCATTCGGTCGCTGCAAGTCGCAAGCAACCAATAGCGGAGTATGGTTTTGTTCCTTGAGCCACTTGGCTAGTTTTCCTGCAAGCGTAGTTTTTCCAGAGCCCTGCAGACCCGCGAGCATAATCACGGTAGGCGGAGTCTTTGCAAAAGAAAGCTTTCTAGACTCACCGCCCAGAACTTTCACAAGTTCCTCGTTCACGATCTGCACAACCTGTTGCGCAGGATTCAGGGCTTTAGAAACCTCATCTCCCAGAGCGCGGTCCCGAATAGCAGCAATAAAGTCCTTGACCACATCCAAGGCGACGTCTGCTTCGAGTAGGGCTTTTCGAATATCCCTTAGCGTTGCGTCAATATCAGAGGCGGAGAGTTTTCCCCTGCCGCGAAGGTTCTTGAAAGTATCAGATAAGCGCTGTTGCAAATTTCCAAACACTTATCCGACTCCTTTCATTACTTGCGGCACTTAGCCTAATCCAGCCCGATAGACCAAGCTGCAGACCCTTTAGTCTTTACCCATGGGGTTTCTCAAATCAGCAAGGAAATTAGCGCTGGGTGTTATTTCAGCGCTAGTGGTGGCAGTAGTTGGAACCATCGCCCACCAAACCTCGCTTGGCGGTTACCCGTTTGGGCTATTTCTTGCCATGTTCTTTGTACTTTTGGCGTCCTTTCAACTTAGAAAAAACAAACTCTCTGCATGGGGATTTGCAATAGCGCTTGGAATAGCACTCTTCATAATTGGTCAGACTTGGAACCAAGACGCCATGATT
>JBEEIU010000019.1:0-3059 GCA_041169705.1 Actinomycetota bacterium | reverse complement strand
CGTCATCGTTTCCAGGGATACCAATGTTCACATCATCAGGGTCACAGTTGGTGTCAAGGATGGCGATCACTGGAATACCTAGCTTCTTAGCTTCGGTTACGGCTAGGTGCTCCTTGTTGGTGTCAACAACCCAGATCGCACTTGGCGTGCGGTTTACGTTGCGAATACCACCCAGAGTCTTCTCTAGCTTGTCCTTCTCACGGCGAAGGATTAGTAGTTCCTTCTTGGTAAGACCAGACTTCGATGAGTCATCGAAATCCATGGTCTCTAGTTCCTTGAGTCTTTGAAGTCTCTTGTTTACGGTGTTGAAGTTGGTGAGCAAACCACCCAACCATCTCTGGTTGATGTATGGCTGGCCAACGCGAGCAGCCTGCTGCGCGATGACTTCCTGCGCCTGCTTCTTGGTTCCAACGAACAGGATGCTGCCACCGTTTGCAACTAGGTCCTTGACGAAGTTGTATGCAGCATCGATGTGCTCGATCGACTTCTGAAGGTCGATGATGTAGATACCGGAACGGTCAGTGAGAATGAATCTTCTCATCTTTGGGTTCCATCTGCGGGTCTGGTGCCCGAAGTGAACGCCGCTGTCTAGCAGCTGGCGGACGGTTACAGAGGCCATTAGCCCTGCTCCTCTCGGCGTGCGAACACGCCACTCAGTTTTATGACCTGATCGGTTGATCAAATCCCTGGCATCCCAATCCTTCAGTACCTAATTCCAAAGAAAAAGGACCGAGCTGAACGAATTTTGTCGGGACACGCGAATTCGGCCTGGCAGAGCCAGACCGTCCCTAAACACTACCAGCACCGACCGGGGTTTTCCACTGGTTGCTGGCCGAGAACCCTCTGGATTGAACATTTTGGGATGGTGGTTCTGTGTTGAGACTCATCCCCGCCCTAATTCTGGTCGCAGCACTTCCCGCTACAACGGCCTCGTTTGGCGCCTCCAAACCCTGGGTCGAGCCGGTCCCAGGTCTATTGGACCGGATTGACAGGGATTATTTGGCCCCCGAAACGGAATATGGCCCGGGGCACAGGGGAATAGATTTCTTGATTTCGCCGAAAGAGCCGATATCTGCACCAGTTTCTGGAGAGGTGGCCTTTGTCGGCAAGGTGGTGAACCGAATGGTTCTAACCATTCGCGGTTACGACGGATACCTCGCCGGCTTTGAACCCCTGTGTGCCAGCGTGGAACTCAATCAAGAGGTAACAGCCGGCGAAGTGGTTGGGAAATGGTGTGAGCCTGAGGCTAGCTACATAAACCACTGCCCGAAGACTTGCCTGCATCTGTCTGCAAGAAATTCCGAAGGATATGTGAATCCACTTTGGTTGATGGGACTAATCGAGCCCAGTCGTCTCATGCCCTTGGATGAGCCTGTCGATAGCCTTCCTTGAGGCGCTCAATAGAAACATGAGTGTAAATCTGAGTTGTGCCAAGCGAGGCATGCCCCAAGATTTCTTGCACAGCCCTCAGGTCAGCACCGTGATCCAACAGGTGAGTAGCGGCTGAATGTCGAAGTGTGTGCGGGCCAGCTTTACCAGTAGGAGTTCGCCCTAGCTGACTGGCGACCACCGAATAAATCTGTCTGACGTTGACTCGCTTACCGCGAGAATTAATCAGCAATGCATCATCGGTGTAACGATTCTCGTATTCCTTGCGCCCTACCCGCAACCAGTTTTCGAGTGCATCTTGGGCTGGCTGGCCATAGGGAAGCATGCGCTGCTTATTTCCTTTTCCGGTGACTCGCACCAAGTTTCTCGAAAAGTCAAAGTCGGAAATATTTGCACCGACTAATTCACTAACACGCATTCCGGTTGCGTAGAGAAGTTCAAAAACCAAGAGGTCCCGAATCCCGTTTGGGTTATCGCTGGTTGCCATAGGTCGCAAAGTTTGGAACACCTGTTCCAGACTTTGCTCGGATGCAACTTTAGGAAGTGGGCGGCCTAGTTTCGGTGAGCGAAGTCTTAGTCCTGGATCGGTTTCAATCACACCTCTATCCAAAAGCCAAGCCGTGAAGGCACGAATCGAGGAGGACTTGCGAGCCATAGTCGAATTTGTGGCGCCGGCATCCGATAGGCGCCATAACCAATCCCTCAGAGAATCCAGCGTTAAATTTGAGACTGTAAGCCCACCATGGTTTTTCAGGAAATCAAGAAACTCGCTGCAGTCTGCGCTATAAGCCTTGATGGTATTTGGAGATTGATTTCTCGCTTTGAGGCCAGCAGCAAAGCTGGCTAACTCGCTCTCCAAAATCTCCATAAACAAACTTTAGAAGCCCTGCGGACTTAGACCATGAACCAGCGCTTGAGAATTTCGTTTGAGAACGCGTAAATCACAAGGAGTCCAGCCACAGCGAGCAAAAGCGGGACCGTGGGGACGGCAAAGCCCAGCAGTTTGTTCACCCCAGGGATGAGGGTCACCGCGATGGCGATAATTCCAACTACCAGGCAAGAGATCAGCAGAAATGCGCTCGGCCGGCTTCTCCAAAAAGTTCGCTTGGTCCGCAAAACAAGCATGGCAACCAGCTCAGACCAAAGTGATTCGATATACCAAATGCTTCGGAATAACTCGGGTTCAACTTTGAAAACGACAACCAGCAACCAGTAAAGCGCTATGTCTATTGCGGAAGAAAGTAAGCCAAAAATCAGCATGAACCTTCGAATGCTCTTGATGTCCCATTGCTTAGGACGCCCGAGGTCCTCGTTGTCAGCCCTATCGGTTGCGATTGCAATGTGAGGGAATCCTGAGAGAAAGTTCAGCAAAAGAATCTGCATTGGAAGCAGTGGCAAGAAAGGCAAGAAGGCCGCCGCTACAACCACCGAGAAAACATTTCCAAAGGAGGCAGAGATTGTGACCCTTGTGTAGGTCATGGTGTTGGCAAATGTCTGTCTACCAAGCCTTAGACCCTGAGTAAGAACATCTAAGTTCTTATCCAGCAGAACGATATCTGCAGATTCCCGGGCAACATCGACGGCGTTATCTACAGATATTCCAACATCCGCGGCTCTAAGGGCAAGCGCATCATTGATTCCGTCTCCGAAATAACCAACTGTTTCGCCTG
>JBEEIU010000018.1:0-4085 GCA_041169705.1 Actinomycetota bacterium | reverse complement strand
CCTGTTCCAGCGCCAAGGATCTATCCAATCTTGAAGTCAAGAGTTTTGGGGTCGCCCGATGGCGCAAACAAAGTCTTGGGTGAGCTCCAAAAAGCCGCCGCATTTTATGGCGGACTGCTGGGGCATGTCTCACTCGGAGACCCTAAATTGGATGGTGTTGCCTCACGTCTAAACCTATTCAGTGAAACCCATAGACTGTTATTACTGGCGATTTTGAATCACACGACCGAATCATCGGTGCGTCAAAAAGCCTTCCGCGCTGTCGAATATCTGGTGTTTCGAAAAGTCGCAGCGCGAGAGAATGCCCAGCAAACTGAAAACAGGTACCAAGATCTAGCAAAGCAATTTACCCAAGTGGCAAATGCGACTCAACTTGACCAATGGTGCAACCAAGCAACTTCCGGTCTATTGTCAGATAAGCAGCTTAAGGAGCTGCAGGTCAACAATTGCACATACGCCGGAATCCAATATGACCCGCGCGAGAATCTAGCCCGCTACGCTAATGCAGTTTACGAAAATGATCGCGGCACTGGGTGGGCCCATGTGCCCACCCTTGAGCACTTGGCTCCTCAAAACCCTAACTCCGGGAGCAACTGGAAGACTCCCGGAGTGGTCGGATCAGCTGAGAACCCCTATGAGGTGCAAATTCACTGGTGGGGAAATCTAACTTGGCTCGAGCAGCCCCTCAACAGTGGAATTGGAAATGCGCGGTGGGATACCAAGCTGGCTGGCACCAAACCTGATCACGCAGATGGATTGAAGGGCTCAGGGTTTGCCGTAACAAAGCAAGTTTGCAATGTGCCTGTTTGGAACGAAGTCTTGATCCACGAGCGCGGCACTTGGCTTCTCGATTCGATGTTGAAGCTTAGATCGCTTGAATGGGTTAATTCGGGCAACAATTCCGGCGTGAACGTTCAGCCATTTCGCTAGTAAGGCATGTCATTGAACACTACAAGTTGGTCCGAATCCTTCGGGGGCTATGCACATTGGCGGCTACCTGATTTCCCATTACCGACAGATTTCGTGAATGAAGTTGACTCCGAAGACGAGTCGCTTATTCAGCGTCTCGCAGAGCAGATTGCATCGTTCTATCATCAAAAGCAGGTCACTTTCGGGTATTTGTTTCCGCGGGCAGTGGAAGTTCACAGCCTTGACCACTTTGACTTTGCGAACCCGGTGGCGAATTTACTGCTGCGCGAAGGATTTGCACACGTGAGTGATCTAGCAGACTTTTCAACTCTGAATTACTTGAACTTTAGAGGCGTAGGACTAGGAAACTATCTCTCACTCTTGAAATCTCTGATTCACATGAATCTTGTATTGGCTACTACAACGGCATTAGAAATAGCCATAGAGAAGGCCTTCCCCTCACAGGTACAGGCATCAGATGGGGACTCGCTCGATATTTACGATTTCTACAGCCACATCCTGTTGGCTGCTCAAATAGCCCCGGGTTCCGCCTATGAGCAAGTGCTACAGGTTGCCTTATTCTCATCGTTTATAAGCGGCCCCGACGAACCTGTTTTGAAGTTGAATGCCAGGGGTAACAGCTCCGTTTCTGGTCATTTGGATGCCGTGCTCGGGTCGTTATCGGCGCGTTCGCTTCTTGGTGGGATTGAGCCACCAACTTTTCAAGAGGTGGCGATGGACTTCGTTCAAGCTCTAGACGAAAAAGAAAAGATAGTGCTTCTACACCGATTTCTGACGGAGAATCCTAAGACGCTCGATGAAATCGGCGCGGACATGGGGGTTTCGAGAGAGCGTATTCGTCAAATTGCTAAGAAACTTCAGGAAAAATATGAAGAAAGGTCATCTCGGGAACACATCTTTCGAGCAGCCGTAACCGCGTTCCAACATCTCACTTCCGAACCTGTGTCCTTATTGGAATTGAGCGTGAGGCAAAGTGGACTATTTTCCAAACTTGGAGAGGTGGACGCAACAGCATTTCGATTTTTCGCAGGAATGGTTGACGTGAATGTTGACAAGGGCTGGATCTACCAAGACAGGCTGGAGCAACAGAAGCAATTTGCGCATTCTTGGACTGCGGCCACGGAAGGTGGTAAGTACACAACCCTTGATGCACTGTTGAGCAAATTGATCAATTGCTGGCCAACTTTCACCGAAGATCAGCTAAAAGCCTGGCTTGCAGACAACGGCTATGTCTCTTACCAAGGTTTTTACTACAACTCCAAGGGGGCGAGTCTTGTCACAGTCGCCAAGATTGTGCTAGAGGTTGAGCAAAAACCAATGGCGTTCAAGGCCTTGTTTGAGGCGATTCCGGAGGCCACTTCGGAGAGAGCGATTCGAACTCGACTACTTCAGGACCCGGATATTGTGAAGTCGGGGAAAGACTCCTGTGCACTCAAGGTTTGGGGAGTCCCCGAGTTTACAACCATCCATCAAGAACTGGTGGCCCTTGTGAGAGCTGAAGGATCACAGTCGCTAGACGGCACCATCAGGAAATTTGTTGACCAGTTCGGTGTCGCGGAATCCGCAGTACGTGCGTATGCGAACGCCTATCCACTTCAGGTCATAAGCGGTCAGATTCGACTCGCAGAAGCTCAAATACCAACCCCCCCGCGAAAACGACTATCCAAGAACGTTTACAGGAGGGCTGACGGCTGGTCCTGGCGAATCGTCGTCAATTCCGAGCATCTCCGCGGAAGTGGGAGTCAATGCCCAGCCTTCTTGGCAGATCAGCTTGGAATCACAGGCGGACAGAACGTGGAGTTTGCCTGTGAGGAAGGGCGAATTGCATTCGGCACAAGCAAGCTCAACCAACGGAACATAGGCTCTATTCGAGACGCATGCCTTTTTGTCGGAGCGGAGGTGGACGACCAAATTCTGATCCACTTTTCTAATAACACAGCACAGGTTGTGAAACTTGAACCAAGTCTCAAAGGTGAATCACTAGTCAGGGCTTTGGCCGCCCTCCCCTCGAGCGGCGATCTAGAGAGCCAGCTTAGCTTCGCATTCAACCTAGAAGCATCTAAATCTATCGACGAACTAATTAAAATTGCATCCCAACGAAAAGAGACAGATCTGTCGGAAGCATTACTGGGCATGAGTTCCTAGTTTTATCTCCCCGATTGGGAAATCAAACAGATAGCTAGGCAAGCGTTCGATCTTTCCCGAAGCATCATTGACAACACTCACACTAACCGCCGAGCTATTAGCAGCGAATTTGACAGCGCTCTGGGTTTGGAGGCCATGATCCTCAGTCTTTGGACTTGGTCGAAGCGGATTGAGTGGTAACTATTTCACTCCTTCTTATCTGCGCAGAGTATTCGCTTCCCACTGATAGGACTATAGGAATCAAAAAGTCACACCCCCTCCCTAACATCTATCCCCTAAGGGGGCTTAGAAAACAGGGAGAGCAAATGTCTAGATTCAGAAGTATTTTTCCTCGGCAATTCTCGATTGCCAGAGATCGCGAAACCAGCGATCCGATAGCGAGATACCAAGCCCTCAAGCAAGTGCAGCAAGCCAAAGGCAAGACTTACGGAGGTCGCAATGTCCAGTCACGATGAAATGTCGGAAGAAGAACTCTGGGAGCACAGCCTCTCTGAAGATCTAGTTGACCGTGCGGACTCACTAATGGAGCTAGCTCACCGAGCAAGAAACTCTGAAGAGTGGAAGTCAGCAAAGAACCTCTACGGCTCCGCCCTAGATCTTTTCGTTGAACTAGATAGAGAGGCCGATGCTGGCATTGCGAACTACAGCTTTGGATACTGCCAATACCGGTTGCAGGAATATGACGAAGCAATTAAGTCCTTGAATGCTTCGCTCAAGCGCGGCAGGGAATTCAATGATTCTCGAATCATCGCCTACTCCGCTGGGCCACTCGGAGACTCCTACTCTGCTCTGGGCATGCGAGATAAGGCAATTGCTGCCTATCAGTTGGCTGTGGACACCTTTGTGGAGATCGAAGAGTTCTATCAGGCCGGCAATAACTGCCTCAGTCTTGGAGAACTCCACGGTGTCGAAGCAAGGCAAACAAAGGCACTCGAGTGTTTCATTAGAGCCTTCAACATTTTCCAGTCCGGTGGCGACGCATATGGATCGGCTAGATCCAAAGACCGTAT
>JBEEIU010000017.1:0-7692 GCA_041169705.1 Actinomycetota bacterium | reverse complement strand
TTTCTGTTTGCCATAGTTTTGATTGCCTTCACCAGAAGTTTTAGGCAACTTTGGGAGATTGTCAGAAACCCGAAGAAGCTTGGTTGGCTGGGGATTGCTTCGGTGTTTATCTTCACTAACTGGACCGTTTATGTCGTTGCGATTGCAACCGGTCACGTGATTGAGAGCTCTCTGGGGTACTTCATAAATCCGCTGCTCACCATTTTGGTCGCAGTGATTTTCCTGAAGGAAAAACTTCGCAAGTTACAGTGGGCGGCGCTCGCCGTGGCGCTTCTGGCGGTAATTGTCCTGACGGTTGATTACGGACGCCCGCCTTGGATTGCGTTTATTTTGGCATTTAGCTTTGCCACCTACAGCCTGGCCAAAAACAAAATCGGGGGCAGAGTAAATGCCCTGCACAGCTTCACAATTGAATCCGGGCTCCTTCTTCCGGTCGCCCTAGTTCAGTTCTTGATTGTCGCGTCCTATACCCCAATCCAATTTGGAACTGCCGGTTTCTGGCCAAGCATGGTGCTGGTGGGCTTTGGCATCATGACCGCTATCCCTCTGATTCTGTTCGGGGCGGCCGCATCCAGGATTCCGTTAGCCATGATCGGGTTTATCCAGTATTTGACCCCAACGGCCGTATTTATCCTTGGAATCACGGTTTTTGGGGAGGAAATGCCGCCTGTTCGGCTCCTTGGATTCGTCCTGGTTTGGACCGGATTGGCCATTTTGACCTTTGATGCCTTGAAAAATAGGCCCCAGAGGGAAGTTCCTGCCGAAATCTAATTGTTACAAAGGGGCCACCCAGTAGTCCCATAAATGCCCTTTGCCTGAATAAACTTGGGTCTTGTAGGCCTTTGGCCCACATCACAATTGCAATTGCAAGGAGCAATAAATATGACCAACAAAATCTCCAGGTCACGCTTCACCAAGGCAGTTTCAGCAACCGCAGTGTTCGCACTGGGTGCTGCTGTTCTGACTGGTTGCAGCTCGACCACAGCGGGAGGCTGTGAACTAGGCCCAACCGTCGACGGTGACCTCGTTCTAAAGCTCGGAACCGCACTACCACAGACCGGTAACCTAGCGTTCCTCGGCCCACCTGAAGAAGCAGGTGCTGCTCTAGCGATCGACGAGATCAACGCAGCCGGCAAGGGAATCACCATCGATGTTGTATGGGGAGACTCAGGTGACACCGACAACAAGGCATACGACACCGAAATCCCACGTCTTCTTAACGAAGGTGTTGAGGCGATTCTTGGTGCCGCATCCTCCGGTACTTCACTGCAGTTCATTGACCGTGTTATCGACCAGTGTGTGATTCAGTTCTCACCAGCTAACACTTCAGCTGCATTCACCACCTACGAAGACAAGGGTCTGTACTTCCGTACCGCTCCTTCGGACGTACTACAGGGTGAAGTTCTAGGAAACCTCATTGCTGAGGACGGACACCAGAAGATCTCGATGATCGTTCTGAACGACTCCTACGGAACTGGTCTAGCAGAATACGTAACCACAGCATTCACTGCTGCTGGTGGCGAGGTTCTAGCTGCACCTACCTACAACACTGGTGACACCAACTTCTCATCTCAGATTTCTGAGGCGCTAGCTGGAGACCCAGACGCAATCGTTCTAATCACCTTCGATGAAGTAAAGACCATCATCCCTGAGCTGGTTTCCCAGTTCCCAGCGGACAAGCTCTACTTCGTTGACGGTAACCTAACTGACTACAGCGCGGACTTCCCAGCTGGCACTCTAAAGGGCGCAAAGGGTACCTACCCAGGCGTTAACGAGAGCAAGATTGGTGACTTCCTAAAGAAGATGAACGACAACTGGGTTGCTCGTGGAAACGAAGAGCTAAAGCTAGCTGCTTACGGTCCTGAGTCATACGACGCAGTTGTTCTTCTAGCTCTTGCTGCGCTAGAGGCTCGCTCAACCGAGGGTGCCAACATGTCTGTGAAGCTATCTGAGGTATCAGGTGGCGCTGGTGGCGGAACCAAGTGTTCTTCCTTCGCAGAGTGTGCTGACATCATCAACGGCGGTGGAACTGCGGACTACGACGGTCCTTCAGGTCCAATCACCTTGAACGACGTTGGAGACCCAACTGATGGAAACATTTTGATCCAGCAGTTCGACGACAACAACGTTCCAAGCACTATCCGTGGCTAATTAGCTACAAAGCAAAACCCCCGAGGATTTCCTCGGGGGTTTTCTTTTGCGTAACTTATCTTCACATTTTCTTCTGATTTGATTCCGCAACTTACCCTTGTCGCACCCCCAACTATTAGGAGATGAACATGTCTGTACTAAGTGAAGTACTCGCAGCAAATGCCAAGTATGTGAGTGAATTCGGAGAACGTGGCTCACTGGCGCTGCCACCTGCTCGGCAGTTTGCAATTCTCACCTGCATGGACGCTCGACTCGATCCAGCAAAGTATGCAGGTCTTTCGGAGGGAGATGCACACGTAATCCGTAATGCCGGAGGTCGCGCATCTGACGATGCGATTCGCTCACTCGTAATTTCATACAAGCTGCTCGGAACTAAAGAGTGGTTTGTGATTCACCACACTGACTGCGGAATGGAATTCTTCACCGACGAGGTGATTCGTGGATTGCTCGCAAACAGTTTGGAAACCGCAGCCCTTGGGGAAAACGGTTTCTACGATGTTGGTAGCGGACCGGGTTCGGCCGAGGCCAAGTACATCGACTGGCTAACAATTTCAAACCAGGCACAAAGTATTACGGAAGACGTAGCGCGAATTCGTAATCACCCATTGGTTCCAGGGAATATTGCAATTTTCGGTTATATCTATGACGTGAAGACTGGTTCGCTGATTGAGATTCCGGAGGCAACAAAAGTAGGCAAGGCTCGATAGAGATGCAAAAGAAAAGGACCAGGGATTCCCTGGTCCTTTCTACTTTTTCTAAGCTATGCGCCGAGTGTTCCTAGGTAGAGGCCGATGACCTGTGGGTCATTCAGTAGCTCTCGGCCACTTCCGGTGATTGCATCCTTGCCCTGATCAAGAACGTAACCGCGGTCTGAGATCTGTAGGCAGCGGCGAGCGTTCTGCTCAACCATGATGCAGGTAACACCTGCTTTGTTGATCTCCGAGACTCTGAGGAATGCCTCGTCTTGACGAACCGGTGAAAGGCCCGCTGACGGCTCATCCAAAAGCAGAACCTTTGGTTCCATCATCAAAGCTCTTCCCATGGCAACCATCTGTCGCTCACCACCGGATAGCGACCCAGCACGCTGCTTTAGGCGCTTACCCAACTCAGAGAAAATCGAGGTTACAAACTCCAGACGCTGGTTGTAGTTACCTGGGTTTTGGAAGATACCCATCTGAAGATTCTCTTCGATGGTTAGCGACGGGAACACATTGTTGTTCTGTGGAATGAAACCAACGCCCTTTGAAACCAACTTGTTCGCCTTCAGTCCGGTGATTTCTTCGCCGTTTAACAGGATGCCACCACCACGAATTTTTACCAGTCCAAAGATTGCCTTTAGCAGAGTTGATTTTCCGGCACCGTTAGGTCCGATGATTCCAATTAGCTCACCCTGGTTTGCATAGAGGTTTGCCCCATTGAGAATGTTTACTCCGGGAAGGTAGCCGGCAATTAGATCCTTGACTTCAACTACTGGTGTCATTTCTTCTTCTTCCCGTCAATTACGTCGATTCGTCCGGTGACCACACCCAAGTCGGTGTCCTGGTGTGAGCCAAGGTAGGCATCTATTACCGCTTGTTCCTTCATAACGGTGTCTGCTGGACCTTCGGCAACAACCTTGCCCTCGGCCATCACGACAACCCAGTCGGCGATGTGTCGAACCATGTGCATGTCGTGCTCAACGAACAGCACTGTCATGCCCTGCTTCTTCAAGTCAAGAACGTGTTCCAAAAGTGACTGAGTTAGCGCCGGGTTCACACCCGCCATTGGCTCATCGAGCATCACTAGCACGGGGTCAGTCATTAGCGCCCTCGCCATTTCCAGAAGCTTTCGCTGTCCACCCGAGAGAGATGCGGCGAAGTCGTCCTTCTTGCTGTCGAGCTTGAAGCGCTTTAGAAGCTCCAGCGCCTTGGCTTCAATTTCCTGATCTTGCTTACGCCAGATAGAAGGAATCAGGGCCTTGAAGATTGACTCACCCGCTTGGTTTTTGGCACCAAGCTTCATGTTCTCCAAAACCGTAAGTAGGCTCAAGGCCTTGGTCAGCTGGAAGGTGCGGACCTGTCCCTGCTGCGCAACCTTGAAGGAGGGAACACCGGAGAGCGAGTTGCCATCGAAAGACCAGGTTCCCTGGTCAGGCTTGTCGAATCCGGTGAGGAGGTTAAACAGCGTGGTCTTGCCAGCGCCGTTTGGTCCAATCAGGGCGGTGATTGCGCCGCGAGGGATTTCGAGGTGATCAACGTCAACGGCGGTTAGACCACCGAAGGTTCGCTTGACCCCGTCTGCGACCAGAATCGGATCTTTTTTCTTGACCCCAGGCTTTGGGTCACCGACGTGCAGGCCGGTGGTCTTTTTTGGGGTTGGGATTTCGTTACTTGACAAAGGTCAGCTCCCTCTTGTCTCCGAGGATTCCTTGCGGGCGGTAAATAACAATCAGCATCAAACCAATACCCACCAAGATGTATCGGAGGGTAGCGGCTTGCTGAGAGCTAATTCCAGGCAAGACTCCTACTTCTGTTAGGGCAGGCAAGAAGTTGGTGAGGAACGCCTGGAGCACCCAGAAGATCACCGAACCAAGTACCGGTCCAAAAATTGTTGCAGCGCCACCGAGAAGAAGTGCTGTCCAAACAAAGAATGTCAGCGAGGTCACGTAGACACCAGAGTTCACGTTTGCACTAAGTGCATAAACGATTCCACCCAGTGCTCCGAAAACACCACCGATCACTAGTGATTGCATCTTGTAAGAGAAGACATTCTTACCAAGAGCTCTGATGGCATCTTCATCCTCGCGAATTCCCTTGATGACGCGACCCCAAGGGGAGCGCATCAATGCCCACAAGAACAGCACGACAACAACCAACAGGATGGTTCCAAACAGAACTACCCACAGTGCTTGGGCCGAGTAGGTGAATGGACCAAAGCCATAATCTCCTGGAGGGAATGGGTTGGCATCACGGAAACCATTGTTGTAACCACTGAGACCGTCGGCACTACCGGTGTATTCCTCGAACGCGGTGGTTAGGAACAGCAAGCGCAGAATTTCAGCTACCGCGATTGTCACAATCGCTAGGTAGTCGCCACGCAAGCGCAGAGTTGGAATACCCATGATGAGTGCAAGAACAACTGCCGCAAGCATTCCAATTACCATCGCTAGCCACCAGGGCAAACCGAAGGTGAGAATTGCGATTGCGTAACCGTAGGCACCCACGGACATGAATCCCGCGATACCGAAGTTCAGAAGTCCGGTGAAACCGAAGTGCATCGCAAGACCCATCGCAGCCAAAGCCCACGCAATCGTGGTTGGAGCGAGAAGTGAAGCGAGCGTGTTGTTGAGAATTGATCCCCAGTCCATTTCGTTAACCTATGCGTCCCTTCTTGCCCAGAATTCCTTGCGGTCTGAACAGCAGAATTGCAATTAGCACAACCAGTGCACCTACGTACTTGAGGTCCGCAGGAATGAAAAGGCTGGATGTTTCAACTAGCAAACCAACTACCAGCGCACCTACCAGCGCACCGAAAGCGGTTCCGAGGCCACCCAAGGTAACGGCGGCAAAGATTAGAAGCAGAATCTGAGCTCCCATGTCCCACTTAATTCCAGGGCGGAAGTAAGCCCAGAGAATTCCTGCAAGACCGGCAAGTGCTGATGCCATGATCCACACAATTCGAATCACTCGGTCAACGTCAATTCCCGACGCCGCAGCAAGATCGATGTTGTCCGAAATTGCTCTGGTTGCTTTACCGATTCTGGTGAAAAGCAACCAGTAAGCAAATCCCAATAGCACCACCACCGATAATGC
This sequence comes from Actinomycetota bacterium, assembly GCA_041169705.1. GTDB lineage: Bacteria > Actinomycetota > Actinomycetes > Actinomycetales > Microbacteriaceae > Aquiluna. The sequence continues at coordinate 1,750 of JBEEIU010000017.1, read as the reverse complement.
CATTGACACAAGATCGGTCGGACTAACAGCTACTGGTCCTAGTTGAATAATCGAGGTGTCATATCCAGGAAGCTGAATGGTTCCACCGCCAACAAAGAACTGGAAGATGTAGCGTCCGGTTAGCGCCAATCCAATTGACACAATCATCAACTGAACTAGTCCAAGACCACGCTTTCTCAGCGGTTTCCATAATCCCGCATCGAGCCCGTAGCCAAGTGCCGCGCTAGCAACGATCGCCAAAATAATCGCCACGAACATCGGAAGACCAAGATTTGCAAAAAGCAAAGCACCGAGCGCTCCGAAGGTAACCATCTCTGAATGCGCAAAGTTTGAAAGACCAGTAGTTCCAAAGACCAACGAGAGTCCGATTGCTGCCAGTGCGAGCATCAAACCAAAGTTGACTCCCAAGAACAATCTTTGAATCAGCTGATCTGTGAAGTTAACGGCTTGGCGCGCTCCTTCACCGATAAAGAAGTTTTTAGTGACTCGACCACCTTGACCAATTTCTACTTCTTGTTCCGCGCCACCTTCCAAAACTGCGATGCCCTCGGGCAACGTGGTTTCGTCAAGGAATACCTTGTAGGTGTCCTGAGCGGGAACTCCAATTAGCCATCTTCCCTCGGCGTCGGTAACTGTCTCGGCTTCGTAGCCGGCTCCAGTTACCACGATTCGCACTCCGGAAAGAGGTTGACCTTCATTCTTGACGTTTCCAGAAATGGCAAATTCCATCTCCTCATTAACGCTGTCCGCGAATGAGGTGGAACCGATACCGGTAACTGAAATTAGGGCCAAGACGAAGGCGGCGATGATTTTTGTCACCCTTGTAAGGGTGGCTTTGGCAAGGAGCACTAGTCCTCCATTTAGTCAGGGGCCGCGTTGCCCATGGTCTTCCCCTGGTCGGGGACTTAAAAACATTAGCAGTGCTGCGGGATAAGATTGTCCTCAGCTCGTTTTGGGCCTTGGACCGCAAAACATAAGGAAAATCTATGGAGCAGGACCCTTTCTCCCTGGTAGGTCTCACCTACGATGACGTACTGCTTCTGCCTGGCCAATCTGACGTAATCCCAAGCGCCGTCGGCACCAAGACCAGACTCAGCAAGAACCTAGAGATCAACATCCCACTACTCTCTTCGGCCATGGACACCGTTACCGAGTCCAGGCTGGCCATAGCGATGGCAAGACAGGGCGGAATTGGCATTCTGCATCGCAATCTCTCCTTGGAGGACCAGGCGACGCAGGTTGACCTAGTAAAGAGGAGTGAGGCCGGCATGGTCTCCAACCCCGTCACCACAACCCCATACGCCACCATTCAAGAGGTGGACGACCTTTGCGGCAGATATCGAGTTTCCGGATTACCGGTGGTCGATGAAGACGGCAAGCTGGTGGGAATCGTGACCAACCGAGACATGAGGTTCGTCTTGGATGTCCAGCGCACCACCACCCTGGTGAAGGACGTAATGACCTCAATGCCCCTGATTACAGCCAAAGTAGGCACCAATCCTGACGAGGCTATGGCCCTTCTAGCCCAGCACAGAATCGAAAAACTACCTTTGGTCGACGACCAGGGGAAGCTTCGTGGGCTGATTACCGTGAAGGACTTTGACAAGAGCGAGAAGTATCCAAACGCATCCAAAGACTCCTCGGGCAGACTCCTGGTTGGAGCGGCAGTCGGCGTTGGCCCGGACGCCTGGGAGAGAGCGATGGCCCTGGTTGAGGCCGGAGTAGACCTATTGGTCGTAGACACCGCCCA
>JBEEIU010000016.1:0-7146 GCA_041169705.1 Actinomycetota bacterium | reverse complement strand
AAGACCTAGTTCGCGGTATAGCCACGGGTTATGAGATACAGATCGATTTGGTTCGCTCAATCTCGTTGCACAAACACAAAATTGATCATGTTGCGCACCTTGGGCCTTCGGCTGCCGCTGGCATAGGAACCCTGTTGGGGCTATCGCCCGAAACCATATTCCATGCGGTCGGTCAGGCGCTGCACACCACCTCCGCCACTCGCCAATCTCGAAAAGGAGAGATATCAACCTGGAAGGCGCACGCCCCAGCATTCGCAGGGAAGGTTGCGGTTGAGGCAGTTGATAGGGCAATGCGGGGCGAGACTAGCCCGACCCCGATATACGAGGGCGAAGACGGTGTAATCGCTTGGCTACTGGGTGGCCCCGAAGCGGTTTACCACGTGCCCCTTCCCGCGAAAGGGGAGCCTAAGCGCTCCATCCTTGAGAGTTACACGAAGGAGCATTCCGCTGAATATCAGGCCCAGGCACTTATTGACCTCGCCCGAAGAATGCACCAACAGCACCCAGAGGTTAGAGACGCAGAGAAAATTAAGTCTGTTGTAATTCACACATCTCATCACACTCACCATGTGATTGGCTCCGGAGCCAACGATCCACAGAAGTACGATCCAAGTGCATCAAGGGAGACGCTAGACCACTCGGTTCCATATATTTTCACAGTTGCTTTGCAGGACGGAGCATGGCATCACGTAAATTCCTACCTTCCAGAGCGTGCGCGAAGAATTGACACGGTTGAGTTGTGGAATAGAACCACTACTGCCGAAGATCCGATTTGGACAAAGAAGTACCACGCAACTGATCCAAATGAATTAGCTTTTGGCGCTCGCGTGGAGATTGAATTGATTGATGGAAGAAAGATTGTGGATGAGATTGAAGTTGCAGACGCTCATCTAAGGGGCGCTCGTCCATTTGGACCAGAGCAATACATCAATAAGTTCTTGACTCTTAGCGAAGGCATCATCGGCGAAACGGAAGCTCAAAGATTCATAGAACTTGCACAAAGAATAGACCAGCTTTCAGCGGAAGAAGTTCTTTTGCTGAATCCTGAGGCAAATTCTGGTTACATTGACTTATCGAACAATCCGAAGGGTATTTTCTAATGCTTTACTCGAAAGTCACCCCATCGGAAAAAAGAAGCAACCTTCGAAAGCATCTTTCAAGCGGGAGAATTCTTGAATTCCCGGGTGCACTAAACCCACTGAGCGCCAAGCTGATTCAAAATAAGGGCTTCGATGGCGTCTACATATCGGGGGCTGTAATTGCCGCGGACTTAGGGTTGCCCGATATTGGCCTAACAACTCTTTCCGAAGTATCGACCAGAGCGGAACAAATTTCTAGGGTCACTGACCTTGCGACCTTAGTTGATGCAGACACCGGCTTTGGCGAACCCATGAATATGGCTCGGACGATTCAGACCCTTGAGGATGCCGGAGTTGCGGCAATTCACATCGAGGATCAAGTGAATCCAAAGCGCTGCGGCCACCTAGATGGCAAGTCAGTCGTGGACACTAAGACGGCAGTTCAGCGCATCGCCTCGGCAGTGGCTGCCCGCAGGGATCCAAACCTGGTAATCATGGCGCGCACTGATATTCGCGGGGTAGAAGGGTTACCAGCAGCCATTGAAAGGGCAAAAGCCTTGGTTGACGCTGGTGCAGACGCATTGTTTCCTGAGGCTATGGCAGACCTCTCGGAATTTGAAGCAATGAGGAAAGCTGTAGATGTCCCGATTCTTGCCAATATGACAGAGTTTGGAAAGAGCGAGCTTTTCACCAAGAGTCAGTTGGAATCCGTAGGTGTAAACATAATCATCTACCCGGTTTCGCTATTGCGCCTTGCTATGGGAGCTGCAGATAGAGCACTTGACGTTTTGAAATCAGAGGGAAGCCTTCAAGGTGAAGTTGGGAAAATGCAGAAGCGCTCTGAGCTATATGAGCTTTTAGATTATGAAAGCTATAGCGAATTTGATGGTGGAATTTATAACTTCAAATTAGGAGCCGAGGACTAGCACCGAAGAGTCATCTCCTGAAGATTTCATCGATTCTAGGAATCTTAATAGTTGCTCTGTAACTATTAGCGAACCACCTAAGACAGCAGGAATCCCACCACCGGGGTGAACACTGGCACCTACCCTCCAGAGCCAAGGCTTTGAGCCAGAAACATAACTCGGTTTATGGAATGGGCCTGATTGCCAAAACTTCCTGGTGTCACCGTAGAGTGCCCCGCCATAACCGCCCCACTCTGAAAAGTACTTTGGCGTGAGAATTTTGTAATCCTCAAACATTTCGGTAATTGGCTTTTTCAAACCAATCAGAGAACTTATGCGTTTGATTTCAATTTTTACCCAGGGACTCTCAAGGTCATACTTCTTTCCATCTGCGGGAGCGGTTAGTAAAACCGCAACAGTGGGTTTCGAGTTTGGATAAATCTCATTTGGTTTGTAGTAGTTCAAAAATGCCATGGTCTGTCTCGGAGGCAAGAATTGTTCCAGCGCTGCATATAGTTCGCTTGGTTCATCGGGCATTATCACCGAGTGTGTGACCGTTCCCTTTGGAAGTGGCTTTTCAAGAACCGCATATATGGCCACCCCAGAACAAGATCTAGGCTTAGAGACCATTTGCTTCTTCTTGCCAAGCAGCAGATCCAGTTGTTGAGGATCCAGCGAGCTGACCGCTATATCAAAATCAAAAATTTGGGTTGCGGTATGCGCGCGGTTCTTTTCGAGTCGCGTCACACGCTCATTGAGTAGCACCTTCACGCCAGCCTTTTTAGCTAGGCGGTAAAGACTTTGCGGGATTTCGTTCACCCCGCCCACAGGAACCGAAATTCCTTCCGTTGCCATTGCCGCGGTCATGGATGCGTAGAGCGCCAACGTTTTTCGCGGCGCAATTCCAGCATTGAGCGTGTGGATGGCGATTACCTCCCTGAGACCCTCCGGCAACCATTTCAATGAGTTCAAATAGCTTTCGGTGGTTAGGTTTTTGCCATAGACCAAAGCCATTTTCAAAACTGCTGGCAAGGCTTTTGGGTTAAGTGGCGAGGCGGTCAGCAGTTTAGAAATAGACGCGGTTAGTGGTTTGTGATCTGTTTCAAACCGCTTCCAGGCTGGGAACCATTTGTGGTCCTTCTTCACCGGAAGGTCTGTGACCTCGTCCCGGAAGAAGTATCTGCCGACCTCGTCTAACTTCACGAATTCGAGCTTGTCTTTTTCGCTGACCTTCTTACCGGTGAGGCTTTCAAAACGAGTTAGAAATTCTCCCCATACTTCTGGAAAGGTGACCAGAGCGGGACCGGTGTCTATGCGTTGGCCAGCGAGCTTAATTCTTCTGGACTTCCCACCCACCCATGAGTTTGCTTCTAAAACTGTGACTTGGTGACCGGCAGCTGCCAAAAGCGTCGCACTCGCAAGACCAGAAATACCAGCTCCGAGCACAACTATTTTTTTCACTAGTACCAACCAAAGAAGATTGCAGTCACCAACTGAATTCCCGCCACGGCACCCGCTACATATGGGAATGCAATCGAGTACTTATAGAGGTCGTGAGCTTTCTTTGGAGTTGGTTCTCTTAATACCCCAACAACCAAGTAGCCCGCGATGATTGCATTTGCGATAGCAACCGGAATATTTACCAGTGCAAAAAGTACGGTGGAGATTGCCCACCAAACCCCCGACCAGATTGCTGTCTTGGTTGGACCGAGATGAACAGCGGTTGTGACGATACCCGTGTCGCTGTCTTGCGGGATATCTTGGATTGCGTCGTAGGCATGCTTGGCAATTGACCAAGCCATCAGCCCAGCTACCGCCAACCAGACTGGCTCTTCACCAAGTGCCAGTGGCACGAAAGCAAGTGGGAACGCGTAGTCGGTATTGGAAAATGCATCCAAGTATTTGCGAGCTTTGAATCTAAGTGGCGGAGTTGAGTAAAAGAAAAAGAACAGCGAATAAGCCACCATCCACCAAACTGCAGCCGGCGGAAGAGTCAGCGCAAAGTAAATCAAGAAGGGAACATTGGTGGCTATCACGCCAATCCAAATCGGTTTAACTTCGTTTGGATATATATGAGCGCCCTCATAGCCACCCTTGCGAGCGTTTATGTTGTCGGTCTCTTGATCAAAGATGTCGTTGATCCCATAGATCAGCAGATTGAATGGGAAAGTCACCCAAATCAATATCGGTAGTACTCGCCAGTCCCAGAGAAAACCGGCCAACCACATACCCATCACGGTCGTGCCGATTGTGTTTACCCAAAGCACTGGCCTCGAGATCACAATTAGTCTTTTCAGCACTTGATTAGCCTATGCGGATAGTTGTGGAAACTTAGGGTTAAAAACAAACGGGGCCCCATGCGAGGCCCCGTTTGATTACATACTACTTAGTCTTTGTACTCAGCCTTTGCGTGCTCAGCAGAGTCCTCAGCGGACTTGATGCGAGCGATTGTAAAGATGATGAGACCAAATAGACACTTGGCCAGGATGTCAGCAATGGAGTATCCCGTTTCACGCAGCACGAAGCCGGCTGGGTCGAACCCAGTTGCGTTCATGTTGAAGATGAAGGAGATTGGGTAGACACCCCAAGTTGCAAGAAGTAGCAATCTCAAGGTTGAGATCTTCTTGCGAACCTCTGCGCTCTGACGCTCGAGGCTCTTTCCGAGCTCGATGAACAGTACGTAGAGGATGTATAGGAATGGGATGGTCGATAGGAGGCCCCATACAGATGGAGCAATGCCCCAAATGTCGAGTCGAGCATCGCCAGGGTATCCAAGAGCAATCATCAGCGCAGAAGCTGGTACTAGCTTCCACAGCAATGAAGTCTGGGCAGCGCGTGCAAGTGCGAGCACGGCAACGGTCTCTACTAGTAGTAGTGGCACGGTTAGTAGCCAGTCCACGTAGCGGTATCCAACGTTGTACTGCACTACACCCATGCCCTCAGGGCCGAATGCGTGCTTGAAGTCGTCGAACATTCTGAAGTAGTGGTAGGCAGCAATCGAGGTTACTGTTCCGGAAACCATAACGGCCATGCGGTAGCGAGGAAGGACGCGGTCGCGGGCCATGAATAGGAATACGGAGGTGAAAAGCATCGCTGCGATACCCAGCGACAACATGTTGTAGACGACGGTGAACTGACCGTTATCTAGATAAGGGGAGAGATTTCCCATGATTTTGTGAATCCTTTCGAATATTCGTTGTTTCTAAGCCGTGGGTCTTGAAACGTCACTCGCAGGTCTTGCGGGGGGTGCTTCTTTGCACGATCCACATGAGAGTTAAACTCACAGCATTTCTTAAGCTTCCGGAGTTTGGTAACGAATTGGTAACGGAAATTAGTGCCTAGGCAGCGTCTGGATACCTCGAGCCATTCGCAAAATTGCCAAACAGCTCGCCAGGACCCTCGGTGACAGACTGAACCAGTAAGTCCCCTCCCACGAAGCAGCCTCGCCAGCTAGCTCCTCGGCCGCCGAAGATCTCCTCTTTATCGCCTCGGCTTCTGGGCTTATTGATTCCAAACTTGAATGCCTGCGACTCTTCTTGCACGCGCTTGGCAAATTCCAGGTCATCGGTTGCGACCGAGCTCACCAGATTGCCATTAGAAACATTCATGGCGGCAATCAACTCGGCCTCGGTGTCGGCGATTACCACAGAGTCGAGCGGCCCAAATGGCTCCGAGTGGTGAATGGACCAACTTTTCGGTGGTTCTAACAGTGTTCTCGGAGCCACATAAGCGGAGGTGTCCTGACCGGTCAAGAAAGTTCCGGAGGAGAGGCTTCCGCGATACAGCGGCACACCACCTCTGGTCACACCTTCGTGAAATGCCTCATCTAGTTCCTGCGCTTTTCTGCTGGAGATGACTGGGCCAAATGACAAGTCCGGAAAATCATCTTCCGCACCTGCAACCGCTAGCGGATGTCCGAACTTCAATCCCTTTACAACTTCTAAGTACATCTCTAAAAACTGAGGAAACAGATCTCTTTGCACCACATATCTTGGGTAAGCGGTGCAACGCTGTTTTGCGTATTCAAAACCTTTCTTTAAGTGAGCTGCCAATTCTGGCCAGTTGCTGTAGTTCCAAATGCCCCAGGAGTTAAGCCCTTCTTGCTCCAGAATGTGTCGCTTTGCAAGTGAAGTCAGTGAGCTCGCAGCAGCTCTTCCATTGTTTCTTCCACCAACAAACGCGAGCGCTCCGAGTGAGGTGGATGTGACAAGTGCGGGGGAAAGCTCCGAACCTCTGCCTGAAACCAAAGTGACTGGCAGTCCTGCACGAACCATGAGTGCGTGAGAAAGAGTGAGCGCGTGAAAACCACCTTGAGTAGGTGTTTTTGCAATAACTGCGTTGCCCGCGAGAAGTTGCACGAGCTCTGCGTGCACCAAAACACTCAGTGGGTAATTCCAGCTCGCGATGTTTGAAATGGGACCGTCGAGCGGGGTCCTTCCGGCCATTTGACGGTCAATCTCTGCGATGTACCAGCGGACGCCTTCGATGCAGCGATCCACATCAGCGCAGGCTATCTTCCAAGGCTTTCCTATTTCCCAGACCAGCAAAAGGGCGATAGTGTCTCGGTGCTCTTCGAGCAGGTCGACTGCCTTGGCGACTCGACTCTTTCTCTCATCAAGACTCACCTTGGACCAGTCTTTGTGTTGCAGAGAAGCCTGCGAGACAGCTCTCTCGGCATCGGCAAGCGAAAGCATCGAGGGACCAACGATTAGGTTTTGATCCACCGGGTTCTTGTGTTCCGAGACACTGCCTACGGCTTCCCAATTTCCCGAGATCAGATTTCGGATTGAGTTAGCATCGAATGCCTCAGGGGCTATCGAACGAGCACGAGCGTAAACACTCGCCCAGTCTGTGCCGTGCTTGATTTGCAGTTCCATCTGCTAGACAACTGAGGAAAGTGAGATTTTCTTCCCAACGGTCTAGTTGGGTTTTCTCCTAAGCCACATGCTCTGCATTTCTTTTTGAACCGGAGGCTTTGTTCCATAGAGGGATTTGTAGATTCTGCGACCAGATAGATAGTGTCCAAGATTGTCCATCGCAGTTTGCAACTCTTTGCCATGTAAGTACTTCAGGTAGAGGCGAGAAGTTGCCTTGGCCCAAGGGTCTCCGTGATAACCAGTTGAAAGCGCGTGACCTAGTTCGTGCAGCAGTGTCTCCTTGTC
>JBEEIU010000015.1:0-3668 GCA_041169705.1 Actinomycetota bacterium | reverse complement strand
GCAACTATCTCGAGTCGCAATCGCAACTTATTGAAAACATCAGATCAAGGCCAGTGCTAGCTTCGCCATTTGGGTTTATCGAAACCCTGGAAGAAAGCGTTCGTCAACTAAGAACCAGAGTTTTTGAAATCACCGAGTTTAGAGTCGAAAAGGCAGCCTCGGAAATTTCAAAGCTGCACTCCTCCGCGAGAGCACTCTCGCCGCAATTGACTTTGCAGCGAGGTTTCTCTGTGGTCTATGACGAAAAAGGAAAATTAGTGACTGGTGCTTTAGCTACCGGTGAACAAATCGTGATTCGCAATTCCAAGGCGGAAATTTCTGCCAAAGTTATAGCTGCTAAGGAGACGAATGGCTAAGAACACAGCAAGCGACATTGAGGCAATGAGCTACGAACAGGCTCGAGACGAGCTTCAAAAAGTCGTCTCCGAGCTAGAACAGCAGACGGTGAGCTTAGAGGCCTCCATGGCGCTCTGGGAGCGCGGTGAGGCACTTGCCGCCCACTGTGAGGCTTGGCTTTCCGGGGCTCGCACCAAGATGGCCGAGGCCATGAAGAATCGCGAGGCTAAGTGAGCGACGCTGCCGCTCAACGACGAGCCAAGCAGACGATAAGGAACCTCTTCTGGGCGATACTGGCCACAGTTGGGGTAGTAGCGCTGGTGGTTCTTGGAGTGCCAAGAGATGACTCATCCAGACTTCAGACCATTGATTCCACAGAGGTTTCGAAAGCGGCAAGAGAAGACTCCGGCCTGCCGGTAATCCTTTTGGATCCCCTGCCGGAGGGTTGGGTGGCTACCCAAGCTCGCTGGAGTGCTGCGAGCGCGAAAGGCGAGGCAGATATCTTTATCGGCCTAGTTGGCCCCGACAACCAGTACATCGGAGTAACGCAAGTTTTTGAATTCGAAGATGCTTGGTTTGAAGAAGAAACCAATGACTTGGAGAAAACCGGTGAATACGACTTCGGAAACTATGAATGGTCCGTGTTGGAAGCGGCTGGTTCGGTAAACATAGATGAGGTTGATCCGGTGTGGGGGTTGTTTATTAACAGAGATGTAGTGCTTGTCACGGGATCCGCAAAACCGGAATCCATTGAAGCCATCGCAACTTTGATCGATGCACAACTTTACGAGGCCTACGGAAAATGAGAACTCGCCCAGAAACCGCTCGCGAAGCTTGGAATGCTTTGCTTTCCGGAAATAAAAACTTTGTAAACGGTATCCCCGCGCATCCAAGACAAGATGCCGAAATACGCGAAGCACTAGCCGGAAAACAAAAACCATTCGCTGCTCTATTCGGATGTTCAGATTCTCGCTTGGCAGCCGAGATGATTTTTGACGTTGGTTTAGGTGATCTTTTTGTGGTTCGCAATGCCGGCCAGGTAATCGCCGAAACCATTTTGGGTTCACTTGAATTTGCAGTTGAGATTTTGAAGGTTCCACTGATTCTTGTCTTGGGTCACGACGAGTGCGGAGCAATTAGGGCGACCATGACCGCGGAATCTGGAGAACTGGCGGTTGAGGGAGAATTTATACACAATCTCGTGGATCGCATCATGCCAACCGTGGTGGCGGCAAGAGAAGCAGGCCACACGGATATCGATGACGTGACTGAGCGCCACATTGCCGACACTATTTCCGAAATGCTAGAGCGCTCCAAAGTCATATCCGAAGCCGTGAAAAGTGGCAAACTAGCTGTGGTGGGAGCCAATTACAAACTGGCTCTTGGTGAAGTTCACGAACTTGTAAAGCACGGAGACATCTAAGCCAAGCGCTTGGGGAGGCATCATGGAATACCGCATTGAACACGACACCATGGGTGAGGTTAGAGTCCCCGTAAACGCGCTATACAGAGCCCAGACCCAGCGTGCGGTAGAGAATTTCCCCATCAGCGGTTCGGGCCTCGAGCGCGAGCACATCATCGCCCTCGCGAGAATCAAGAAGGCTGCCGCACTGGCAAATACCCAGCTGGGAATCTTGGATAAGGCAGTCTCTGATGCCATCGTGGCAAGTGCTGACGAAGTAATCCAGGGTTCACACCACGACCACTTCCCAGTGGATGTTTTCCAAACCGGAAGCGGCACTTCATCGAACATGAACATGAATGAAGTCCTCGCCACGCTCGCAACTGCAAAGCTCGGTAAAGACGTGCACCCCAATGATCATGTGAACATGTCGCAGTCCTCCAACGACGTGTTCCCGACATCGGTGCATGTTGCTGTGACAAATGCTCTGGTCAATGACCTGCTCCCTGCTTTGGATTACCTAGCCAAGGCTCTAGAAGACAAGGCGAGGCTTTGGAAAGATTTCGTGAAAGCAGGCCGCACTCACCTGATGGATGCGACCCCGGTCACCTTTGGTCAAGAATTTGCCGGCTATGCCGCCCAGATCCGCTACGGCATTGAAAGAGTAAACGCCGCGCTTCCAAGAGTGGCCGAAGTCCCGCAGGGTGGAACAGCCACCGGAACCGGCATCAACACTCCTAAAGGCTTTCCCCAGGCAGTCATTGCAATCCTGGCCAAGGAAACCTCGCTCCCGATCACTGAAGCTAGAGATCACTTCGAGGCTCAAGGTGCAAGAGATGCGCTGGTTGAGGCTTCGGGTGCTCTAAAGGTGATCGCTGTCAGCCTGACCAAGATAAACAATGATCTGCGCTGGATGGGATCTGGCCCTAACGCTGGAATCGCCGAACTAAACATCCCTGATCTGCAACCTGGAAGTTCGATCATGCCCGGAAAAGTAAACCCGGTGATTCCCGAGGCAGTACTAATGGTTTGTGCTCGAGTTATTGGCAACGATTCAACCGTTACTTGGGCAGGCGCCAGTGGAAACTTCGAATTGAACGTTGCGATTCCGGTGATGGGAAATGCGCTACTGGAGTCAATTAGATTGCTTGCGAACTCAATGCGTGTACTGGCTGACAAGACCGTAGTCGGCCTAGAAGTGAACGTCGAGCGATCAAAGGCGCTGGCTGAATCCTCTCCGTCAATTGTTACGCCTCTCAACAAATACATCGGATATGAAGCTGCGGCAAAAATTGCTAAGCACTCGGTCGCAAAGGGAATCACTGTAAAAGAGGCGACAATTGAACTTGGTTACATCGGTGAAAAGCTCACGATGGAGCAACTGGACAAGGCACTAGACGTTTTACCGATGACTAGGCCACCACAGTAATCACAAATCCCCCAACTGGCTCTATTGCAATTAGTGCGAAACCGAGCATCAAATAGGGACCCAGTGCAATGCTCGAATTTGGAGTTATCTTCTTGATTGCAATCCTTGTGATCGAAACGACCGTTGCTACTACTAATCCAATACTCAAAGCCGCTAGGAAACTCATTGGTGAATGTGACCCAAGCGCAAGGGCCATCGCGGTAAGCAGTTTGACGTCTCCCATCCCTACCAGGTTTCGCTGAGCCAGCAGCCAGCCAATTAGGAATACAAAGAGAGCAAGTCCAAAAGCGGCGAGAATTCTTGACGTCTGAAAGGAGAGCAAAGTAATCACTGTCGACAACATAATCAGGGGCAAGGTAATGCGATTAGGTAGCCGGTGTTCCCTGATATCCCAAAGACTTAGCCGTGGAGTAGCTAAGAGAATCGCTAAAACAGGAATCAGTTCCAACACGCAGGCAATTTAGCCCAGGGTTGAGATTTGAACTTTAGGTTTTCCCCAGT
>JBEEIU010000014.1:0-3108 GCA_041169705.1 Actinomycetota bacterium | reverse complement strand
GGGCAGGTGGTTCGCTCTATGTGGATCTGCGCAGCTATCTCTCAGATGATGATGTTGAAACAGTCTGGGCAAGAGTGGAATCGATTGGCGGAGCGAACGGATACTCAGCGGGAACCTGGTTGTGGGAACTGCGTGGCCTGATGGACAAAGTGGTTGGCGGCGTGGGCCTTAGACGAGGCAGACGCGACCCAAACCATTTGCGTGAGGGTGAGGCACTTGATTTTTGGCGAGTGGAAAAAATCGATAGACCAAAACTCCTGCGCTTGCGCGCCGAGATGAAACTTCCCGGCTTGGCCTGGTTGGAGTTTCGCGTATTTAGAACCAAACAAGATAAGACCCTTGTGATTCAGCGTGCGCTGTTTCATCCGAAGGGACTGTTCGGTCATCTGTACTGGGCAATGGTCTTCCCTATGCATGGCTTTGTGTTTCCATCGATGGCCAAGAAGGTGGCTGGCCCAAGCGCGCAAAAAGCACCCAAAGAATAAGCTTTAGGGATGTCCAAGACCCGCCTCGCCGCATTAGCCCTGCTCGGGGTTGGCTTTGGCTGGGGCGCTGCCTTTGTTCTGATGAAGGACGCAATCAACCAGCAGCCGCTGATGGACTTTTTGGGAACCAGATTTCTTCTAGCGGCGGCCCTAATGGCAATCATTAGACCCAAGTTGATCATGACTATCAAGCCGGCGGATCTAAAGGGTGGAGTGCCTTTGGGGCTCCTACTCGGTCTAGGTTTCATTACCCAGACCATTGGGCTAGAACTAACCACCGCGGCAATCTCAGGTTTCCTAACCGGGTTGTATGTGGTGCTGACTCCAGTGTTTGCGTGGCTGATTTATAGAAGCAAGGTAAGTAAAAAGTTATTCGTCGCGATCTTTATTGCGCTTGCTGGCCTTGCAATTCTCTCTGGCACCGCGGGCTCTGACATAAGTTTCCAAATTGGCCAGTTGTGGCTGGTGGCGTGCGCTGCGCTATTCGCCCTGCACATCATTTGGTTAGCAAAGTTCAGCCAGAATCGCGACAGCTACAGCCTGGCTTTTATTCAAATTGGAACCGTAGGTTTACTGTGCATGGGATTTGGTTTGGTAGATGGCTACACCCCACCACCCTCACCGGATGTTTGGTTTGCGGTTTTGTTCACGGCGGTGTTTGCAACCGTAATTGCGTTCTGGATTCAAACTTGGGCCCAGTCAATCCTGGACCCTGCCAGGGCAGCACTCCTACTAACCATCGAGGTTGCATACGCGGCAATAATTGCGGTTGCGGTTGGCCAGGAGGTCCTCAGTTCGACCGCGATTATTGGCGGCGGTTTGATGCTTTTGGCGATGCTGATAGTCGAGTGGCCAACCAAGGAAAATCAGCTCACCAGGGAGCCAATTCACTAGCTCTCCTAAGCTAGAACCATGTACCAGTCAGACGACAAGATCATCGCTCAGCAACTCAGCGCTGGGTATTCGGCTGACGAGGTAATCAAGAATTTAGATCTAAAAATTACTGGTGGCTCAATCACAGCTGTAATCGGCCCAAACGGGGCTGGTAAGTCTTCGCTTCTCAAAGCGCTGGCAAGAAAACTCAAACCCAAGACCGGCTCTGTCTTATTGGATGGCATCAGCCTCAGTTCAATTCCAAAATCTCAACTCGAAACTCAAATCGGAACACTCGCCAGCATGCCAACGGCTCGAAGCACTGAGACTGTTTTTGAATACGTCGCAAAATCTGCAATGAGTGCCGAGGGGATCTCCAGGGTTTCTCCTCGACTGCGAGAACAGATTGACTTTTTGCTTGAGAGAACCGGACTATCACCGATGAAAAACAAGAAGGTCGGCGAGCTCTCAACTGGTGGTAGGCAATGCGCAGTTATTGCCTCGGCACTAGTGCGCTCCCCCGATGTCTTGCTGCTTGATGAGCCAACTAATTCGCTGGACTATTCCCACCAGCTCCAGGTAATCAACTTGCTCTCCAGTCTCAAACGCGAACGCGGGATGACAATAGTTGCTGTAATCCACGACCTGAACCTCGCTGCCCGGTTCGCGGACCAGGTGGTCGTAATGCGGGATGGCAAGATCCTCGCCCAGGGCCAACCCAAGGACGTTATTACCCCTACGAACCTGGCTTCGGCCTTCAATATCTTGGCTCGAGTCATAGAGGACCCGGTAGGAAAGACCCCTCTGGTGGTTCCAATTAGACAACTTGATTGAATCGGGGAAGTTTTCCTAAATACCCCTGATAATAATTACGTAGTTCATTTCCGTGAAGGCGCGGTTACGCAAAGTAACGCCAAATAGGGCTCTGCGCCTATGGATGGATGAGGGCAAGGACTGGGCCTAAAAATAAATCGGTCATTTTGTTTGGTGTGAAAATCCATGCGTATCTTGCTCGTTGGAGCAGGCGGTGTTGGCGATGCAATCGTCAAAATCCTTGCAGATAGAAATTTCTTTGAAAAAGTTATAGTCACTGACTACGACCTGGCCCGTGCTCAGCGCACAGTCGACTGGGTAAAGAAGTGGCACAAACCAGAAGTCTGGGAAAAATTCGAAGCGGATCAAATTGACGCTTCGAAACCCGACATCGTTGCCCAGACCGCTGAGCGTCACAAGGCAACCCATGTTTTGAATGCCGTTGAACCAAAGTTTGTACAGGCGGTTTTTGAAGGAGCGCTCACGGCAAACGCCAACTACTTAGACATGGCAATGAGCCTTAGTCACGCAGATAAAAAAGACCCTTTCAATAAACCAGCCGAGAAGCTTGGTGACTGGCAATACCAGCACGGCCAAGATTTCGAATCAAAGAATCTGCTAGCACTTATTGGAATTGGTGCCGAGCCGGGAATCTCAAATATCTTTGCTCGCTATGCGGCAGATCACCTCTTTAGCGAGATTGATGAAATAAAGATTCTCGATGGTGGAAACCTGGTAGTGACAAACGACGAAGGTGAAGAAATATTCGCTCCTTCGTTCTCAATCTGGACAGTCATCGAAGAGTGTCTAAACCCACCCTTGATTTGGGAAAAAGAGCGTGGCTGGTTCACCACCAGGCCATTCTCGGAACCTGAGCTTTTTGAGTTCCCAGAGGGTATTGGTCCTGTGAAGTGTGTGAATGTTGAGCACGAAGAAG
>JBEEIU010000013.1:0-6242 GCA_041169705.1 Actinomycetota bacterium | reverse complement strand
CCAAACCTTGCAGCATGCGCACAAAATAGTTGTAGAGACCCTTACCTTGAGTAGACCAGGGAATGATTGCGCCGTCTTGGATAGAGGCTGACGTGTCTCCAATAACCAAATCGGGATCAACTGCCATCTGCGTGCCAAGACCGGTGCAGTCTGGGCAAGCACCGAATGGCGCGTTAAATGAAAAAGTTCGAGGCTCTATCTCTGTTAGTGATATCTCGTGCTCGTTTGGGCAACTCAGTCTCTCACTGAATGTGCGTTGTTTTTTGGTGTCAACGAAATCTATTACTATTCGCCCATCTGCGAGCTTGAGTGCGGTTTCAACCGAGTCAGTTAGACGCGAGGAGATATCTGACTTGATAACCAGGCGATCTACTACTACCGAGATATCGTGCTTGAAAGATTTCTTTAGAGGCTTCGCTTCTGCCAGAACCACTGTTTCGCCATCGACACCAGCTCGCGAATAACCCTGCGCCTGCAAAGAGGCGAGCAAGTCCGAGAATTCTCCCTTTTTCTGCTCAACCACCGGTGCAAGTATTTGGAAACGAGTTCCCTCTGCAAGTTCTAGCAACTGGTCAACAATCTGCTGCGGGGTTTGTTTTGCGATTACCTCGCCGCAGATATGGCAGTGCGGGACACCAATTCTCGCCCACAACAATCTCAAGTAGTCGTGGATCTCGGTGATTGTTCCAACGGTTGATCTTGGGTTTCGGTTGGTGGACTTTTGGTCGATCGAAACTGCCGGACTTAGCCCTTCGATGAAATCAACATCGGGGCGATCCACCTGACCTAAAAATTGACGAGCGTAGGCAGAGAGCGACTCAACGTAACGTCTTTGACCCTCGGCAAAGATGGTGTCAAATGCCAGCGATGACTTCCCGGACCCGGATAAACCTGTGAAGACAATCATCTTGTCCCTGGGTAATTCCAGGTTCAAGTTCTTCAGGTTGTGGACCCGAGCACCCTTTATGGAAAGTTTGGGACCCTCTGGGGATTGAATGCTCACCCGAGAAGTTTACGCATGCCCGGCGGACTCAATTTGCCGCAGTTCGCGCTTTAGTTCCGATATCTCGTCTCGAATTCGAGCGGCAAGCTCAAATTGGAGCTCAGATGCCGCTAGTCGCATCTGGGCGTCCAGTTCCTGAATAGTTTGAATTAGCTGCGCCTTGCCCTGGCTTGCAATACCGGACCTTCCTCGCATTGGGGGCGACGCTACTTTTCGCTTGGGTTCCTGCTGCAACTGGGCTAACAGGGCCTCGGTGTCCTGCTCTTCACGCACGAGCTGATCTGTGATGTCAGCGATCTTCTTGCGAAGCGGCTGCGGATCTATGCCTCGCTCGGTGTTATAGGCAACCTGTTTTTCCCGTCTTCGGTTAGTTTCTTCGATTGCGCGCTTCATAGAATCGGTCATTTTGTCGGCATACATGTGAACTTGGCCATTCACATTTCGAGCAGCACGTCCAATCGTTTGAATCAAGGACGTAGTGGAACGCAGGAAACCCTCTTTATCCGCGTCAAGTATGGAAACGAGCGAAACCTCGGGCAAGTCCAAACCTTCACGAAGCAAATTGATTCCCACCAGGACATCAAACAGTCCCTGTCTGAGTTCCCTGAGGAGTTCAACTCGTCGCAGAGTGTCAACGTCCGAGTGGAGATAGCGAACTCGCACTCCCATTTCCGTTAGGTAATCGGTGACTTCCTCAGCCAATCTTTTTGTAAGGGTTGTGACAAGGACCCTCTCGTCTTTTTCAACTCTGACTTTGATCTCTTCTAAGAGGTCATCTATCTGGCCCTTGGACGGTTTAACGACTACTTCTGGGTCTACCAGTCCGGTTGGGCGAATAATCTGCTCAACAACGCCATCCGACTTTCCGAGTTCGTACTTACCAGGTGTGGCAGATAGATACACGGTTTGACCTGTGCGCTGCAGAAATTCGTCAAATGTGAGAGGTCGATTATCAAGGGCGGATGGAAGCCTGAAACCGTGTTCAACCAGAGTTCGCTTTCTCGATGAATCGCCTGCATACATCGCCCCAATTTGCGGAACAGTGACGTGAGATTCATCGATGACAGTGAGGAAATCCTCTGGAAAGTAGTCCAGCAGACAGGCCGGTGGCTCGCCTTGCTCGCGGGCATCGATATGCCTCGAATAGTTTTCGATGCCGGAGCAGAAACCAAGCTCACGAATCATCTCAAGATCAAAGGTGGTCCTCATTTTTATTCGCTGGGCCTCTAGCAATTTCCCTTGCTGCTCGAACTCGCGGTATCTGTGTTCCAGCTCTTCTTCTATGGCCTCAATTGCCTTGGCCATTCGCTCGGCCGGTGCTACGTAATATGAAGCTGGATAGATAGCAACACTCTCGCGCTCCATGAGGATTTCACCGGTCAGTGGGTGAATGCGATAAATCTTTTCGATTTCATCGCCAAAGAATTCGATTCTCGTGGCTTCCTCGTCATAGACGGCAATAACCTCGACCGTATCTCCCTTAACTCTGAAGTTGCCTCTCGTAAAGTCAACATCGTTTCGTTGGTACTGAATATTCACTAACCCGCGTATTAGTTCGTCTCTATCAATGCGTTGCCCAACTTGAAGTGGAAGTGACTGCGCCAGATACTCTTTTGGGGCGCCCAGTCCATATATGCAAGAAACAGTGGCCACCACAATCACATCTCTGCGTGAGAGCAGCGACATGGTTGCCGAGTATCTGAGTCGCTCGACCTCTTCGTTGATTGTCGAGTCCTTTTCAATAAAGGTGTCAGTCTGGGGCACGTATGCCTCCGGTTGGTAATAGTCGTAGTAACTGACAAAGTATTCAACGGCGTTATCCGGGAACATTTCGCGCAATTCTGAAGTCAGCTGTGCAGCGAGAGTTTTGTTGTGGGCAATCACCAGAGTTGGGCGCTGCAACTTCTCGATTAGCCAAGCAGTGGTCGCGGACTTTCCGGTACCAGTCGCTCCGAGTAGTACTACGTCGCGCTCCCCCGCCTGTAACCTAGCTGCCAATTCAGCGATGGCTTGGGGTTGGTCTCCTGACGGCTCGAATTCACTAACGACGCGAAACGGCCTTGCTTCACTCATTTGAGTCTCGAGTTATCTTCAGCCACAAATCTTTGGCTTTTTGTTCAAGCTCAGCTAGCGAGCAATCTGAGTCGATTACGAAGTCTGCAATTGCTTCACGTTGTTGATCGCTTGCTTGGGCTGCGACGCGCTCTCTAGCCTGATCCAAAGAAAGCGAACGATTCTCAATTAGCCGCTTTATCCGAACTTCCTCCGGGGCGGAAACCGTGACGATCTTGTCGAATTTCAGAGGCGATTTAGTTTCCACTAAAAGCGGAATCGTGTAGAACACGTTTGCTTTGCCTGATTCCGAAACCTTTTCCTGAGCGAGCTTCTGGATTAGCGGGTGAAGGATTTCCTCGAGGTCAACCCTTGCCGCTGGGTTGGAAAATACGATCGAACCAAGCACCTGGCGATTCAAAGAACCTCTTGCATCCAAAACTTCAGTTCCAAAACGGGCGACAACTTTTTCAAGTCCCTCAGAACCTGGAATGACGACCTCCCGAGCGAGGACGTCTGCATCAATATGGACTCCGCCAAGACCTTCCCAGACCTTGGCAACTGTGGACTTGCCCGAAGCAATACCACCCGTTAGTCCAATCAACACTGGCTAAGGATACAAATGAAAACGGGGACCAGCCAAAGCTGATCCCCGTTTTGGTTGGAATCTTTACTTGTCAGAGGCAAGCTTGTCGCGAAGTGCCGCTAGAGACTCGTCGTCCGCAAGGGTTCCTTCGGTGGCAGCAGATCCTGCAGATGAGGCTGGAGCCTCCTCGGCTGGCTTGGCATCCGGAAGGTTCTTCAAGTGCTCGAGAGTTGCCTTGGCTTGCGCCTTGTGCTGCTCCCAGCGAGTGTGTGCCTCAGCGTATTCCGCTTCCCACTTGGCGCGGGCAGTCTCGAAACCGGACTTCCACTCGCCTGTTGCTGGGTCGAAACCTTCTGGGTAACGGTACTGACCGTTCTCGTCATAGTCGGCTGACATTCCATATAGCACTGGGTTGAAGTCGCTACCGTTAGGGTCAACTTCTTCAAGAGCCTGCTTTAGAGATAGCGAAATGCGACGACGCTCTAGGTCGATGTCGATTAGCTTGACGAACACGTCCTGGTTCACGCTTACAACCTGGTCAGCGTGGTCAACGTGCTTGGAGGAAAGCTCGGAGATGTGAACGAGGCCTTCGATTCCGTCGGCTACGCGCACGAATGCTCCGAATGGAACAATCTTGGTTACCTTTCCAGGGATGTACTGTCCGATGGCGTGGGTTCTTGCGAAAACCTGCCATGGGTCTTCCTGGGTAGCCTTCAGCGAAAGCGATACGCGCTCGCGGTCGTGAAGAACTTCAAGTACCTCAACGGTAACTTCCTGTCCAACCTCGACAACCTCAGATGGGTGCTCGATGTGCTTCCAGGAAAGTTCTGAAACGTGAACTAGACCATCAACGCCACCAAGATCGATGAATGCACCGAAGTTGACGATAGAAGAAACAACACCGGTACGGATTTGTCCAGGTGCTAGGTCATTTAGGAATGTAGTGCGGTTTGCACTCTGGCTCTGCTCTAGCAGTGCGCGACGGGACAGAACAACGTTGTTGCGGTTCTTGTCTAGTTCCAGAATCTTGGCTTCAACTTCGGTACCCAAGTATGGACCTAGGTCTCTTACTCTGCGAAGTTCAATTAGAGAAGCAGGAAGGAAGCCACGCAGACCGATGTCTACGATTACTCCACCCTTGACTACTTCAATAACGGTTCCCTTTACAACGCCATCTGCTTCCTTGATGCGCTCGACGTCACCCCATGCGCGCTCGTACTGAGCCCGCTTCTTGGAGAGGATCAAGCGACCTTCCTTGTCTTCCTTCTGAAGAACAAGTGCTTCGATTGGGTCACCAATCTTTACGATGTCGTTAGGGTTTGCATCCTGACGGATAGAAAGTTCGCGAATTGGAATTACACCCTCGGTTTTGAAACCGACGTCTACCAATACTTCATCGCGGTCAATCTTGACCACGGAACCGGAGATAAGATCTCCGTCTTTGAAATCTTTGAGAGTTGCTTCGACCGCAGCGAGGAAATCCTCTGCAGATCCAATGTCATTGACTGCTACCGATACAGGCTTTGCGGTCTTAGTTGTTGCCATAGAGATGTTGCTCCATATTTTTTTAACTCGGGTCGCGACAAAATCCTTTGGAATTTCCATGATTTTGGCCCGACGAACGGACAGGGATTGCGTTTTTTAGGCGCCCTGAAAGCTTAGTGGCTTATCTAGTGACCCGCTAGCTCCCAATTCGAGCCAATTCCAACGTGAACTTCGAGCGGAACCGAGAGCTTTATAACGTGCTGCATCGTATTCACGACCAGGTCTCTAAGAGTCTGAAGTTCACCCGGATAGACCGCAAAGACCAGCTCGTCATGGACCTGGAGCAACATTTGGCTCTTTAGGCCCACTTCAGCCATTTTCTGGTCTATCTGGAGCATTGTTAGCTTCATAACATCTGCGGCAGTGCCCTGGATGGGGGCATTTAAGGCAGCGCGGCGGGCATTTTCCCTAACCTGGAAGATCTTGGAATTTAGGTCTGGGAACGGGCGACGGCGTCCATGGATGGTCTGGGTATAGCCAAGATTCTTGGCTCGCTGCACCACTTGATCTAAGTAGCGCTTAACTCCACCAAACCTTGCAAAATAATCGGCCATCAGCTGCTTGGCTTCTGCACCTGGAATTCTTAGCTGCTTGGCCAACCCGAACTCGCTCAAGCCATAGACCAGCCCGTAACTCATAGCCTTGACCTTAGACCGCATCGCTGAGGTGACTTCCGAGGGTTTTACTCCGTAAATCCTCGCGCCACCGACGCGGTGCAGGTCCTCTCCGGCGTTGAAGGCCTCGATCAATCCTGGATCTTCGGATAGATGGGCCATGATCCGCATTTCAATCTGCGAATAGTCGGCGGTTAGCAGAGTCTCAAAACCCTCTCCGGCAACAAACGCGGAACGCAGTTTCTGGCTGCGTTCAGTTTTGATTGGAATGTTCTGCAGGTTTGGATTCTCTGAGCTCAGTCGTCCAGTGGACGTGCCGGTTTGGACATAGGAAGTGTGAATTCGACCGTCTTCTGCAACTGACTTCAACAGTGTTTCGGTAATTTGGCGAAGCTTTGTCGCATCTCTATGAGCCAGCAATTTTTCTAAAAATGGGTGTTCT
>JBEEIU010000012.1:0-28830 GCA_041169705.1 Actinomycetota bacterium | reverse complement strand
CGCGACAATTTCCGAGAAGTTTCCAACTTCAAAATTCACTGCCGTCGAATCTCACAGAGGCGCTGTTGAGGATGGAAAGAAGTCAGCTTCGGACCTGACCAACTTGCGATTTATCCGCTCGGATGTTTTGGAATTTATCAGGCGTGAGGCCAGCAAGACGGTCAGCTATGACACCGTGGTATTGGACCCCCCAAGATCAGGAGCAGCCGGCAAGGTTATTGAGCAATTGATAAGGCTGGCACCTCGAAACATCATCTACGTGGCATGCGATCCCGTGGCCCTGGCGAGGGACTTAGCTCTTCTTCTAGCCGGCGGTTACCAGCTTGGGAAACTGCGTTCATTCGACATATTCCCGCACACTCACCACTTCGAAACGGTCGCCACCCTCACCCGAGTAACCTAGTGGGCATGGGGAATGCGATGGTAAAAGTCGCGATTGTTGACGACCACGAGGCAGTGCGATACGGGTTCGAGACAGCGACAAAGAAATTTGGTTTTGACTTGGTGGGGTCAGCTCCAACAGTGGACGAACTTCTTGATCAAATCAATGGAAAAGAGTGCGAGGTTGTCGTAACCGATCTATCACTGGCTGATGGGTCACTTGTTCAAGACAACGTTGAGCGTTTGGTTGCAGCTGGACCGGCAGTGCTTATTTTTAGCATTGCAGACAAGCCCGCTCTGATGCGTTCTGCAGTGAAGGCGGGCGCTACCGCGATTGTCCCCAAATCCAAGACGATGGCTGACCTTGCAGAAGCAATTAAGTTATCGGCGCAGGGTGTAATTGTGAATAATCCAGAAACTAGCGCCCTCATCGACGCAGACTCGGAATTTAAGTTGGCTAATCTCTCTGCCCGTGAGCGAGAGGTTCTCTCGCTTTATGCATCTGGGATGAGTTTGAAACAGGTCGCCTTTGCGCTCCAGATAAAGCCATCTTCGGCAAAAGAACATATTGACCGGGTTCGAGTTAAGTATGCGAAACTCGGACGTCAGGCAGCCACGAAAGTAGATCTTTTCAAAAGAGCAATCGAGGATGGAATCCTCGAGGGAGACCTGCTTTAGTGCAAACCACACTCGCTTCAGCGGCTAGAAATCGGTTAGAAACAATTTTCCGACGCGGGTTCCCAGTCATCACCCTTATTTTGATGTCGGAATCTTTTGTAAATATGTTCGCGCAAAGAATTTTTCTGAATCAGCTCTCTGACATTTACGCACTGTCGTTAGTTGCTTCACTAATTCTTTGCTTCGTTTTGAGCTGGCGAGCTCAATCAAGATCGTGGCCAATAGGACTTTTCGCGCTGTTGGTAACAGGTGGTTATTTACTATGGCCGGCAATGCTGAAGACCGGTGTGATCTTCCCCACGGGCTACGAGCCTTGGTTCTGGTGGCTGGTTGGAATTGCGGGGATTGGAGCGGCGATCGCTTTTCCAACTTGGCTTGCTGTTCTTTATGTCTTTTTGAATTCTGTTATCTGGATCCCATTCCACAATTCAACAGATGCGGGGAACGCAGGCCTATCGGTATCCACCCAGGACGCAATTTACATTTTCCTAATTTGCAATACCTTGGTGGCGGTCATGGTGCTCCTGCGACGGGCAGCTTTACGGACGGATGCTGCAAACACTGCTTCAATCGAAAGAGAGATAGAGCGAGCCAAGATAGACGCCGTAGAACGCGAGCGACTCAGGCTTGACGCTCTGGTGCACGACAAGGTTTTAAACACTCTCCTTCTGGCGGCAAACGCAACCAATAAGAAGGACCGCGAGCGGGCAGCAAGTCTTGCCTCTGAGAGCATTCGCGCTCTGGAAAGCGCTAGGTCAGACAGGGCTGCCGGAAAAGTAAATCCACAGGGATTTTTTCGAGCTCTCGAAATTGCCGCCAAGCGAATGAGTCCCGAAATCAAAGTTTCCATCGAGTCTGCCACCCTGTTAGAAATTCCAACTGAGGCCGCCTCCGCACTAACGGAAGCAACCCTTCAGGCGCTGGACAACGCGATTCAACATTCCAAGGCAGACTCAATTGAGCTAAGACTGAGCGCATCAAGAAGCGAAGGGCTAGGCATTTTTGTGAAGGACGATGGCCAGGGCTTTCGGCTGGAAAGAATTGCGAGAAACCGAATCGGCCTGAGGACCTCTATTTTCCAAAAGGCGGAACTTGTAGGGGCCAAAGTCACGTTGGATTCCGAAATCGGCAAGGGCACTCAAATCGAAATTAGGTGGAAAGGATGATCTCTGTTCCACGCACACTGCTTCTTACCATCGCCCTGCTCTTCGGCAGTTATTTCGGAATTCTCGGAGTTCTCAACCTAAGTAACTATGCAAATCAAGCACTAGTACTTTTCTCCATAACCCTTTATTTCCTCGCGTTGGTTGTGATTGTCATTACGAATCAGGGTCTAACCATGCCGCGTTGGGCCGCATACATTGCGGTAGCCGTCTCGGCTTTGATTTCACTGGTTCTAGTCGGGGTGATCGATTTTGAAAATCTCGATGGATACCTAACATGGCACGTCGGCGGAATTGGGCTACTTATGTCAATCACTGCTATTCGCTCTCATCGCATGCTTGCAATTATCGGAATGGCAATCATGACTACATTGACCGTCGCTGCCGGGGGAGCGAATGCGGTCTTCACCACGGGGTTGATTGGTTCTTGGTTGTGGCTGGGTGTTGGTATCGGGTCTTCATTTGGAATTCAGTCTTCGGAAAAAGCCGCTATGAACTTTTTTCAAAAAGCAATGGAGACTTCACGCCTCATCGAGGCTTCATCTGCTGCGCGTGCCGAGAGGCAAGACCGAATTGATGCAACTTTGAAAGGCGCGTTGCCGCTTTTGACCAAGATCTCGAAACAAAACGGTGAGCTAACTGAAGCACAAAAGAAATCAGCCCGTCTATTGGAAGCTGAACTGCGAGACCAAATCAGAGGCCGCGGGCTCGCAGCTCCCATAGTTGTCGACGCAATTAGAAAGGCTCGAAAGAAGGGCGTCGAGGTT
Organism: Actinomycetota bacterium; assembly: GCA_041169705.1. Lineage (GTDB taxonomy): Bacteria > Actinomycetota > Actinomycetes > Actinomycetales > Microbacteriaceae > Aquiluna. Next base: position 25,841 of record JBEEIU010000012.1, on the reverse strand, counting down.
CAACTACTTGATGACGGGGGTCTGGATGGGATGTCCGATGCCGAGCGTGAACAGCTTCTTGTAAGAATTTCGCAGGAGGTAGCCAAGGTGCGGTCTGGGAAGTTGGTTATTCGTGCGGTTCCCTCAGAGAGTTGGCGCGTCACCATCGTTGCGATTCAGAAAAAATCAAATACCCCAGACGTTTTCTTACGCCTCTGAGCTGCGGCCCCCGCCGCTATCTTCCCCTGTTGCAGCCCCCCTCGAAGCTTTTTGCAACAACCTCAGTTTGACAGCCAATTGAAGGACCAAGAAGCGAATCCAAAACCCTCTTCGGGGGACAGTCAGATCCTTGCCATAGCCCTTCTGAGGCTGTCAAGACCTAGTCCTCCTAGAGCTAGGGCCTGCTTGTGAAATTCTCGAATGCTAAATGCATGACCCTTGCGTGCTTTGTAGTCGTCGCGAATCTGCTCCCAAATTCTTTGCCCAATTTTGTATGAGGGCGCCTGTCCTGCCCATCCGAAATATCGGTTCACTTCAAATTTCACAAAACTGAGTTCCTCATTCACATTTGATGCCATGAAATCAAGTGCGTAGTCAAAGTCCCACTTGCCAGTGCCATCTAGTCGAGGCTTTTCCAGGTGAACTCCGATGTCCAAGACAACGCGCGCGGCTCGCATTCTCTGACCATCTAGCATTCCAAGCTGGTCTGCTGGGTCATCTAGATACCCAAGTTCCTGCATTAGTCGCTCGGCATAGAGTGCCCAGCCTTCTCCGTGACCTGAGGACCAAGAGGCTAACCGACGCCACGAATTCAACTCCTCTCGATTGAATACTGCCTGGGCGATTTGCAGGTGGTGTCCTGGAACGCCCTCGTGATAGACGGTTGTGGTTTCCCTCCAGGTGTCGAATTCTGTAACTCCGGCCGGAACTGACCACCACATTCTCCCCGGCCTGGAGAAATCATCCGAGGGGCTGGTGTAGTAAATACCACCGTGCTGAGTTGGTGCGATCAGACACTCCAATTTGCGCATCGGTTCAGGAATATCAAAGTGTGTTTTGCCCAGCTCTTCGATTGCTTTATCACTTAACTTCTGCATCCACTCTTGAAGTTCTGCGGTGCTGATTAGTTTTCGCTTGGGGTCCTGGTGAAGATACTCAATTGCTTCTTTTACACTGGCGCCCGGCTTAATCTGTTGAGCAACTTTTTCTTGCTCTCGAGTCATTTTCAGGAGCTCTTCTTTACCCCATTCGTAAGTCTCGTCGATATCAACCTTCGCACCTAGGAATCTCTCCGAAAGTAGTTCGTACGCCTCTCGACCAACTGCATCGCGTTCGCTTGCTGCCGGCCCAAGTTCCTCAATCAGAAACTGGCGGAACTTCGCGTAACCCTCAGTGGCAGCCTCGGCTGCCTTGCCCAAATCACTCTTGAGGCTCTCGGGCAATTCGGCATGCTCGAGTTTTGCGCCATGCGCAAATGTTCTAAAGAAGCCATCAGCAGCGGTAATTTGGTCCGCCTGTTCAACTATCAGGTCGACTTGTCTCTTTGCGGGCGTCTGTCCGTCAGCAATGCCTAGGCGCAGCGATTGCATGTAGCCAGATAGCGAATCTGCTACCAGATTCATTCGCTTGGCGATGTTTTCCCAGTCTGCTTCAGTTGCTACAGGAGATAAATCGAATACATCTCTGATGCTCTGCGACGGCGAAGCGATGTTGTTTAGATCCCGCTTGAAATAACCAGCATCGTAAAGTCGATTGTCCAGGTCCAAGCTTGAAAGCATGGCGTCTTTGGTGACTTCATCAGCGAAGTCTTGAGGTTGCGTTGCTTCAATCTGGCTTCTCACCTGCGATGCAATTTTCTGATATTCAGCCTCATGCTCGGGAGAGTAGTTATCTAACTGATCTGCTCCGACCGGTGACCCGATATAGGTCGCAAAAGAGGGGCTGTGCTTTGCTAACTGTTCTACCCAGTTGTCGGCAATTTGATCGAGGGGGGTTTGTTTCCGCACCATTGCAGAACCTTTCGAGGCTTGAGAAAACTAATCTAGCCCCGGCCTGGATGATGCTTTCCAGTTATTTGAAATTTCAGAGCGGAGAATCCCTCGGTTTTTGCTCCAGGTTGATTTCTGGGAACCCTTGGCCAAACGCCCCAGGCTGAGGTTCTCTTGAATCGCCGCTACAACGACTGCCTTCGCTGCTGCTTGCTCCTCTTCAGTTCCACCTCTAACTGTGAGCTGGTTCTGAATTTCTTCGTCTGAAAACTCCCGCATCAGAGTGGAATGTTTCCGTGCTTTTTCGGCGGCAGGTTCGCACGCTTAGTTCTCAGAGCGCGAAGCGACTTAATGACGGCAGTTCTGGTTGCAGATGGCTCGATGATTCCATCAAGTTCTCCGCGCTCTGCCGCTAGGAACGGGCTTGCGACGTTGTAGGTGTATTCACGAGCGAGTTGGTCGCGAACCTTGTTTACGTCCAAACCTTTTTCTTCTGCTTCTTTGATCTTGTCTCTAAACAAAATGTTGACCGCGCCTTGACCACCCATGACCGCGATCTCAGCAGTTGGCCAGGCAAGGTTGATGTCCGCACCAAGTTGTTTTGAACCCATAACGATGTATGCGCCACCGTATGCCTTGCGGGTAATGACGGTTACCAGTGGAACTGTTGCTTCCGCATAGGCGTATAGCAATTTCGCTCCGCGGCGGATAACTCCGGCCCACTCTTGGTCAGTACCGGGCAGATAACCAGGGACATCGACCAGGGTCAAGATTGGAATTGAAAATGCGTCACAGAACCTAACAAATCGCGCCGCTTTTTCCCCTGCGTCAATGTTCAGAGTGCCGGCCATCTGCTGTGGTTGGTTAGCAACAATTCCGACGCTTCGCCCGTCGATTCGTGCGAATCCGATGATGATGTTTGGTGCGAAAAGTGGTTGAACTTCTAGGAATTCGTTTTCATCTACCAGCGCCTCAATAATGACGTGCATGTCATATGGCTGATTCGGAGAATCTGGAATCAGATGATCAAGTTTTTTGTCAGCGTCGGTAATTTCCAGTTCCGCATCCGATTGATAAACCGTTGCATCAGAGAGATTGTTCTCCGGTAGAAAACCAATCAGTGCGCGGACATAATCAATCGCATCTTCTTCATCATCCGCTAGGTAATGCGCGACACCAGAAGTTTCGTTGTGCGCTCTGGCGCCTCCAAGTTCTTCCATGCCTACGTCTTCGCCCGTAACGGTTTTGATAACATCCGGCCCGGTAACGAACATGTTTGAGGTCTTGTCCACCATCACCACAAAGTCGGTAAGTGCGGGAGAGTAAACCGCTCCGCCGGCAGCTGGTCCCATGATTAGAGAAATCTGTGGAATCACACCGGAGGCCATCGTGTTCCGCTTAAAGATTTCGCCGTATTTTCCAAGTGCGATTACACCCTCTTGAATGCGTGCACCTCCGGAATCCAAAATTCCAATCAGTGGAACACCTGTGGAAATCGCAAGGTCCATGACCTTGATGATTTTGTTTCCGGCCGCTTCGCCCAGCGAGCCACCAAAAATTGTGAAGTCTTGAGAGAAGAGGGCAACTTGTCGGCCGTGGATGGTTCCGACACCGGTGACTACCGAGTCGCCGTATGGTCGCTTCTGGTCCATTCCAAACGCGGTTGACCGGTGGCGGACAAACTCATCAATTTCTACGAACGAACCTGGGTCCAGCAGCATCTCAATGCGCTCGCGCGCAGTCTTCTTACCCTTGGCGTGCTGCTTTTGGATTGCGGCCTCGCCGGAGGCATGAACCGCCTCGTGATAGCGCTGCTTGAGATCAGCAATCTTGCCGGCGGTGGTTCCTAGATCTGGTTTGTCGGACACTGTGCTCCTATCGCCCGCCCCACTTTACTTGACCGATTTCGGCCAAATGTTGGGTATTAGCTACAACGAAACCCTTGGTTTCGTTTCTGAAACCTACAAAAAATCTACTAGGGGATAGGTTAGGCGCATGGATTTCCCGCTCAGCTCCGGCTTTTCAAATCGACTAATTCACCTAGCCGAGGTGGATTCGACCAATTTGGAACTAGAGCGCATCAATTCCATAGATTTGCCCGTCTTCACGGTCCTGGTTGCAGATTCGCAAACCGCGGGCAAGGGTCGAATGGGCCGCAATTGGTCTTCTGAGCCGGGGGCTTCTCTCGCTGTTTCTCTGCTGCTGCGCCCAAAGACCGACATTGCCGGCTGGGTCACGTTGCTTGCAGGGGTCTCGGTCGCCCGGGCGCTTGGAGAGCTGGGAGTTGATGCCCGAGTTAAGTGGCCGAATGATGTGCTGGTGCAGGGAAAAAAGATCTGCGGGATATTGGCTCAGCTTAACCAAGACGGTTCCCTAATCCTTGGGGTCGGGCTCAATCTAAAAGCCCAACAGGGAGCCCCAGACACGGCAACCAGTCTTGAGGAGCTGGGCGTAGTGGCGACATCAGATGAAGTGCTGGCCCTGTTTTTGGCCGCATTCAGATCTCGCTTCGAGGTACTAACTCAGGCCCAAGATTTTGCTGTGACAAAGACCTTGAATGAACTGGAGGAACTCTGCAGCACCCTGGGTCAAGAAGTGCGAGCTGAGTTTCCAGATGGCAAAGAATTAATTGGCAGAGCTACCGCGATTGATCGGTCTGGGCACTTAGTAATCGCGACTCCCGAACCCGTTGTGGTTTCGGCCGCCGATGTTTGGCATCTGCGAAACTAGCCTCATGAAATCCAAGAACTTTGTGGTTGGGGTAATCGGCGGTGGCCAATTGGCTCGAATGATGCACCCTGCTGCAATCTCGCTTGGAATTGAACTTAGAGTTTTTTCAGAGTCCGAAAATTCTTCCGCGAAGTCTGCAACGACAAAAGTCGGTGACTACAACCAGCTCAATCAAATTCAAGAATTTGCGAAAGAACTCGACGCACTAACTTTTGATCACGAGCATGTTCCGGAAAAAGTTTTATCGCAATTAGAGGCAGACGGGGTAAACGTCCGTCCTGGTTCCAGTGCACTAATTCACGCGCAAAACAAATTAGTTATGCGTCGCAAACTTCAGAGCTTGGGTCTCCCGATGCCGCAATGGAAGGCGGTGTCAAAGCCTTCCGAACTGGAAGAATTCATCACCCAGTTCGGACCAAGAGTGGTTGTGAAGACTCCAATTGGCGGATACGACGGCAAGGGAGTGCGAGTCATTTCCCAGTCCAGCGAAGTCTTCGATTGGTTTTCTGCAATAGAGAGTTTCGGCGGCGAACTTTTAGTTGAGGAGAAGATTAACTTCACACGCGAACTTGCAATTCTCAGCGCAAGGAACCCAAGTGGAGAATTCCGAACCTGGCCACTAGTTCAGACCACGCAGCTAAATGGTGTTTGCGCGGAAGTCATCGCCCCGGCACCGGGTAACCCAGACGTGAAATTGGCTAAGGAGATCGCTCGCAAAGTCAGCGAGTCTCTAGGCGTTATTGGCGTCTTGGCGGTTGAAATGTTTGAGACCGCAGACGGAAAACTCTTTATCAACGAGCTAGCGATGCGGCCGCATAATTCTGGTCATTTTTCTATTGAGGGCAGCACAACTTCGCAATTCGAGCAGCATCTAAGAGCGGTGCTTGATCTTCCGCTTGGAGAGACAAACTTGAAGAACAACTTCGCTGTGATGCTCAACTTGTTGGGGGTAGACCAAAGCAATACTTTTGTTGAGCGCTACAAATCTGTGATGGCGCAAGTTCCAAACACCAAGTTCCACAGCTATGAAAAAGATGCACGTCCGGGTCGCAAGATGGGCCACCTCACAATCACCGGAGATGACCTGGAAGAGATTCTGAAAGAGATTCGGCTCGCACACACGCTCTTGACTAAATAGACTGAAAACGACCAAAGGGAGTAAATGTCCAGTCCAAAGATTGCGATAGTCATGGGTTCAGACTCTGACTGGAAGACACTCTCCGCCGCAAAAGACGTGCTCGAAGAATTTGGATTTACTCCACTGGTCGAGGTGCTTTCAGCCCACCGCACTCCGCAACGCATGATCTCTTGGTCCGAGCACGCAGCGGAGCAGGGGATTGGTGTAATCATTGCGGGCGCCGGGGGAGCCGCTCACCTGCCAGGGATGATTGCCTCTGTGACATCCCTGCCGGTAATTGGTGTCCCAGTATCGTTATCTAACCTGGACGGCATGGACTCCCTACTATCCATTGTTCAAATGCCGGCTGGTGTTCCCGTTGCCACTGTTGCGATTGATGGTGCAAAGAATGCGGCCCTTTTGGCCCTGCGAATTTTGGGCGCGAGTGATGCTCAGTTGCGCGCCAAACTAGACCAATACCGGGTCAGTCTGGCGGATATGGTGGCGGACAAGAATCAGAAGCTAAAGAGCTCGCTCTAAGCCCCTGGATTCGGGTGAAACGCCCTAGAAGTCAGGAGTTTTTCAGCTTCTCAACTTAGGGTTGAGGGTGGCTGGAGGTGATTCGGATGCCAAAAATACTGAAAGTTTCTGCGGTTCTAGCCTTCGGATTCTTGCTTTCTGGCTGCTCTGTTTTCTATCCCAATTGGGGCGCCACCTCACTTCCGGAAGACACCACTGGAATTGTGACCCCAAGTGAATCCGCCTCTGTGGCGCCCAGCGAAACGGCCGAGCCCGAAACAAGCGAATCAGCTTCCCCATCTCAACCTGCTAAAAAGCAAGCCGAGGTGGTCGTGGTCTTCTACGAAATCCTCGCCGATGAGGGAATCCTGAATGTGGTGGCCGAGATGGACAGCGCTGCCGAGACCGGCGGAAGCTGCACCTTGAAATTTGCTTCCGGGTCCAAAGAGAAATCCTTCACCGTGAAGGCTGAGCCGTCATCGACCTACACCCAATGCTTCCCATTTGAAATTCCGCTGGACCAGCTTCCTGCGGGCAACGGAACTTTCAGCGTTTCCTATAGTTCCGAATCTTTTGAAGGCCAATCTGCTGCCAGTTCGGTGGTGATCCCTTAGTGGTCAAAAGGCTTCTAGGGATGCTGGTAACCGCGGGGGTTTTGTCTGTCGGTTTAGTTGCACTACCGATTGCACCGCAAAAGGTGGAGGCGGCACCTCCTGGCTCCGCCTTTGACCCGGGACTAATCATGAGCGACAGTGTCTTTTTTGACTTTGGCACTATGACGGTTTCCCAGATTCAGAGTTTCCTCGATACCAAGGTCACCACTTGTCGAAAGACCACCGGTCCGGACTGTCTAAAGGACTACCGCATGGACATCCCTGCGGTCGCGGCCACTGCGCCCGGAGCAGTAGGTCCATGCAAGGCAATCGAACCAAAGTCACAAGCAACCGCAGCCGAAGTGATTTATGTGATTGCTCAGAGCTGTGGCATAAATCCCAAGGCACTGATTGTGCTTTTGGAAAAAGAGCAGAGCCTAATTACCGCTACGCGGCCAACTGATTATCAATATCGAGCAGCGGTTGGTTACGCGTGCCCGGATTCCGACCCTGGAATTTGCGGAAAAGTAAATGTCGGATTTTTCAATCAGCTGTACTCGGCCTCGAAGCAGATGCGCTGGTATGGAAATCCAGCCGGCTCATTCACCTACCTGAAGCCAGGCAGAACTGTTTCGGTTCGCTATCACCCGCACAATTCTTATTGCGGTCGACGAACATTTGAAATGAAGAGCCAGGCAACTGCCAACCTTTACTACTACACGCCTTACACCCCAAATGCCGCGGCACTCGCAAATATGTATGGCACTGGAGACAGCTGCTCGGCATACGGCAACAGAAACTTCTGGAGAATCTTCCATGACTGGTTTGGTTCTCCAATTGGCGGCGGCTATCTTTTGAAATCAGAAACCTCTGAGATCTTTTTGATTGTCGACAACCAGCGCTACCGGGTTACAGATCAGAGGCTTTTGACTTCACTCAAACCCCTTGGTCCTCTCGGTGTGATTTCCGAGGACTACTTGAATAGCTTCACTCAAGCCGGCGACATGAACCAGTTGGTGAAGAATCGCGACACTGGTCAAGTCTTTTTGGTTGTGGACGGAGTTCGCTACTCAAGCAGTTGTGAGGTTGCGGCCCAATTCGGACAGTCCTGTGACCGCGCGATTGCGGTCACTGCAAATCAAATAAACGTTTTCGTCGACGGCGGAGAGCTTCGCAGACTGATTTCCAGTGACACCGGAACCAGCTACTGGATCGAAAACGGTCAGCGCAGAACCGTTGTGGACCAACTCGCACTTGCCTCGGTAGGGGCTGATCCGCTGGTGAGTTCCAAATTGACCATCGAACAAGTAACCACCCTCTCCGAGGGGCCGGCGCTCGCCTCTGAGAACCTGGCGTTCGGTCTCTCTGGTTCTAAGGACGTGATTGTTGCTTCAAGTGGCAAGGCCTACAGATTTAGCTCCACCTTAGAAACCGATACCAAGCTCTCAAACTGGTTTATCACCTCTTCCGCAAAGGTCGCACTGGCCTCAATCGCCAGCAACCTAGAGCCCGCGACCATTAAGGGTCTCGTCAAAAGTCCCGGCGGACAGGGTTATGTGATTAGCAAGAATGGAAAAATTGCGCTTACTGGAACGGCGAATGCCGGAGTGAATGCGGTCACGGTTTCTGATGCTCTACTTGCACGAATTCCAAACGCACCCGAACAAATTTCCGGTCCTGTGGTAGCCGTAGCGCCCGGAAGCAAAACGGCCCACCTGATTTGGGGCGGTGTGCGAAAGAGCACAGATAACCAAACCATGGCTAAGCAGCTATTGAGTTTGGTTAGCCAGAGCAAGGCAATCACACTGCCGCAGATCGCAATCAATTCTTTTGCAACTACTGGCCAGGCATACGCTCCAGGTTCGGTAGTGAGGGCAAGCAATGGTTCGACTATTTACCTAGTGGATGATCTCGATCGCAAGATAAAGCTGGCTTCGACCGATCAGGCAAAGAGCGTCTCCAAACTTCCCGTTCAAGTTATTTCAAAAGCAGAACTTGACAAGCTGAAGAACCGCAACCCGCTAACCTCAATAAAGGTCTCTTGCGATGGAGTGCAATTCCTACTCGATAGAGGCACGCTCTATCCAATTAATCCTGCAGCCATGGCGAACTATCCAACCGAGGCGTATCCGCTCGCTGAGTCCACATGCGCGAGTTATACGGTTGGCAGCCTGGCAGGTCAATTCATTCGCGATCCGAACAACGTCATTTTCTATGTCGAGGCAGGAAAGAAATCCAGGGTGAAGAACTGGGCCCAATTTGCCACCCTCAGGGGTACCGGCCCCGGCTACATCGAGGTGAGCTCTTACTTCGCATCCAAGATTCCAACTGCAGGAACGGCTCCGGCGAGCGTGACTTTGGCCGCGTTCGATAACACAGCGGTTTTCAATTTCGATGACTTTGTGTTTGCTGCCGAAATTCCCGTTATTACCCCAAGCCCAGTTCCAACACCGAGCCCAACTCCAACCGCAACACCGACACCAACTGCGACTCCAAAACCAACAGCAACGCCAAAACCATCTGCCACACCATCACCGACACCGGAGTTCCAGACCTACACGGTTGTGTCGGGAGATAACTTGACCAAGATTTCTCAGAAGTTCAATGTCAGCGTTTCGAGAATTCAGCTCTACAACAACCTCACATCAACAACTCTGAAGGTTGGTCAGAAGCTAAAGATTCCAAATGCTTCTGTGGTTATTACCAAGAGCCCTTCTGCAACACCGACTCCTACCCCAACCGCAACACCGACGCCTTCTCCAACCCCGACGCCAACACCAACACCATCGGCGACTCAGGTGATCCACACAGTGGTTTCCGGAGACACGCTTTTGAGAATTGCATCCAAGTACGGCGTGACCGTTAAGGCAATTCAAACCGCGAATTCGATGACAACCACGAACATCTCAATTGGACAAAAGCTAAAGATTCCGGTCGGAACTGTCACATCGTCACCAACAGCCACAGCCACCCCAGCACCAAGCTCAACGGCTGCAGTCACTCAGACCTATACGGTGAAAGCTGGGGACAATTTGTATTCAATTGCGAGTAAGTTCCGAGTCACAGCCACAGCCTTGGCCAAAGAGAACAACATTCAGAACCTTGATCGAATCCAGGTTGGGCAGGTTCTGCGAATCCCTGCAAACTAGTCCAGCCTCAAACAATTTGCCTCTGGACATTGCTAATTCAACGAACCAAAGCTTTCAAATTGCGCTTTAACCACCCATATTTATGGGTCACTTATTCACAAATACGGCCATTTCAATTTGACAAGCCCTAATTACACCGCTGTAATTACATCAACGAGATTCGTTAGTAAAAAGGGGATTGGCATGGAACAACGTGGTCAAGTGCCGGCAAATTGGTTTCTAGATGTCTTGCGTCTAGGTGTTGCTGGAGCAGCTGGCGATGAGGCAGAGAATCCTCTTGCATGGCAGGCAGATGCACTTTGCTCCCAGACTGATCCCGAAGCCTTCTTTCCAGAAAAAGGTGGCTCCACTCGCGACGCGAAAAGAATTTGTGCACAGTGCACAGTGAAGTCCGAGTGTCTCGAATATGCACTTAAGAATGACGAACGCTTTGGTATTTGGGGCGGCCTTTCTGAGCGCGAGCGTCGCCGTCTTCGCAGGCGCGCCTAAAGAGCTGTGGCTTCGCTATCCGCAGCGGCGATTGTTGTTTCCCACGCACGTCCCGATTTATTGGAAAAATCTCTTCGGGCACTTTCACTTCAAGAAGTAGCTCCAAAAGAAGTTGTGGTTGTAGAGACTTCGCAGGACCTTCAATCTAAAACCCTCTGCGAACAATTCGGATTCAAGTTCCTCCCCATACCCGCTCTTGATCTCAATTCTGCAATCTCAAACGGCATAGAAACTCTTTCCGTTTCTGTTGAGTGGCTATGGATACTTCACGACGATTGTGAACCAGAACCTGATTGCCTAGCTCAGCTCTTGCGCACGGCGGAAACTTCACCCTCTGTTGCGGTCGTAGGGCCAAAACTTTTAGAAACCGAAAACCCTCTTCTGATTCAACAGCTTGGCTTGACTGTCACCTCAAGTGGACGACCTTTTGTGCTAGTGCAAGAGGAGTACGACCAGGGGCAACACGATCGTGTGGACGATGTTATGGCCACATCGACAGCCGGCATGTTGGTATCGCTAGGAGTCTGGCAGAACCTTGGGGGACTTAACGCGGAGGCACCAACCCTCGCACAAGATCTAGATTTTGGCCTAAGGGTTCGAACCGCTGGGTATCGAGTAATTGTCGAACCTAGGGCTCGCTGCCTGCACGCAGGTTTATCGCTGAAGGGACAGCGCGATAAGCGTTGGTTGGGAGGCAGTTGGGCAACTGCAATTGCCAAATCCGAAAACTACTTGGCGACTTTACTTTTGCCAATCTGGGCAGTTCCGCTTCGAATTCTTCTCCTTCCAATATTTGCTCTTATTTATATACCCCTGCACTTATACCGAAAGAAACCAGCGCGAATCTGGGGCGACTTTTTGAGTTGGATCTGGACTTGGGCGCTCTTACCTCGAATTATTCGAGGCAGGAATAGATTGCGCTCACTGGGTAACCCTGGAATCTTGAAAGCGTTGTATGCCACTGCGACACAGACTCGCAGAAGGCGTGAATCAAAACTTGAATTTGTCGCAGCCACAAGCGAGAGCAAACCCGGCTTCTTCGCCTCCGGAGCGGCATGGGCGTCAGTGATTCCGCTGCTGGCAAATTTCAGATGGTATCCGTCAGGAGAGTCGCTCGGGGTTAGCCAGCTCGCACCACCTTCCTTCAAAGACTGGGTGGCGGTTGTCTCTTCCCAATTGGTTCCGGGAGTCAATGGCGCTAATCAACCAATGGATCCATTCACCTGGTTGCTTGGAATTTTTCCGATTCTCAATCCATCCAGCCCCTCAGCGGCTCTTGCAATGTTCGTCTTTCTTGCGCCGACTCTGGCCTACTTCTCGGCTTGGAAACTTCTCGGGCAGACCACCAGCAGTCGTCTTTTGACTACGTTCTTTGCCCTTGGTTACAGCTTCTTGGCCGCCGTTTCCATCGAACTGGCTGGAGTGCACTTGGCCATGCTATCTGTTGCGCTTCCGTTGGCCATTTGGTCTTTGTTGAAAATGTTTTATGCCGAAACAAACTCTCGTGCTTGGCGCTGGACCGGGGTTGCCAGCTTGCTGCTTTCGTTTGTTGCCGTGACTAGTCCCGCGCTACTTCTACTGATTGTCTTTTTCGCACTAACTTTCGCTGCCAGTCGACGTCATCGACTGGTTAGTTTCTTGGCATCAGTGGTGCCAAGCGCAATTCTGTTACTTCCTTACCTTTTGAGCGCACCAAGCCCCCTGCTCTGGCTGTTTGGTTTCGAGCAGGCTCTTGAGACTAGCGACGAAATTTTCGTTACAGGCTTTTTATTGTTTGCTTCGCCGTTAATATTGCTTGCCAGTTTTGCAATTCTGAAACTGAAATTTGGTCAAGCCCTTTTTACAACCGCCTTTGCTCTGTTTACCTTCGTTGCGGGCTTCTTGCTTCAAGGTGACGCAACACGTTTGATTTTTTGGCTTGCGACAGCCATCGCTCTTTTACACCTTTCGGTATCCGTCCTTGATTCGCTGAATCGCAAGTGGTTGGGGATCCTTCTTGGTCTCCCTGTGATTATTTGGGTTGCATCGCTATCAGGAATTCACTTGTTCAGTCAAAACGTCGAGTTTGGTCCGGCTAGAAATGTTCCGGCATTAGTTGAAGCTGCCGCTGCTACCGGCGAGGAAGTTAGAACTCTTCGGGTACAGATTCAAAGCGAATACATCGAAGGAAGTCTCGTACTAGGTGACGGAGAACAACTACACGAATCCTCCCTAGTTGGAACTACTAGATCAGCTCTCGACCTCGGATACCAGGAACTACTCTCGGAGATTGCGGCAAGACTCTCCGCTGGTAATCCCACTGGTCTAAAGCAATTACTAATCGATGCGAAACTGGACTTCGTTCTATTGGCGCTTACCGATTCGGGTGCTGAAGTTGCGGCTGCTTCAAACCTGACGACTATGCCATTTATTCAAAGCGCCGGTGAGACTGAGTTTGGCTACTTGTTTAGGGTCAACGAATCAGATCCTGCGCAGGCACCCATCTTGCCAACCAGCGATTGGTTTGTCTGGCAGGTCGGACTTATTGTGCTGTTTGGTTTGCTTGCCATTCCCACTCCCGCCGCAATCCTGGGAACCAGAAGAAAGTCAGAATCAACCGCAGGGGATGAAACATGATCTTCCTGCGTATAACTCTGGCTGCACTCACCCTAGGCGTTTTTATCGGTTCGCTGTTCCTGCCACCAATTGCAACCTTGGTTCTCTCTTCTGAACAGGCTGAAACGTTTTCTCAAAACGTAGAACCAGAACCACTCGAAATTTATTGCCCGGGAGGTGCGGTGCTGCAGGGCGGAGACGCAGGAACAGATATAGGTAGCTTTGAACTTGTCGCAGCTGCCGAGCTGGCTGTTGCTGGTGAGAGTGAGCCAGGAAGTCTCCCAGAATCAATCGAGTCGGGAATATTGATTACATCCCCTGATTTGACCGCGGACCAATCAACGTTGCTTCTAGCAGGTAATCAGATACTCGAGGCTAGTGAAAAGCGAATGGCGGGACTTTCGTCACTGAACTGCGCGCAACCTGCCAATCAAGGAATCTTTATAACTGGCAACAACTCTGTGGGAACGGAAAGCCTGCTAATTGTGTCCAATCCTCAAGAAGTAGAAACAGTGGTTGATCTTGAAGTATTTGGACTGGAGCAATTGACTACGCAAAAGCTGGTCCTTGCAGCCGGTGAACAGAAATATCTATCCCTCTCCGGCTTAGCCGGTGACGCATCTGCATATGGTCTTCGATTTAGGTCCTCTGGTGGTCCGGTGAGCTTAGTAATGCAACAGCGAACCATCTCTGGCCTGCAGCCAACCGGTATTGAAACCACTGATTGGCTAACCGAGCCCATCGCAACGGGGGCATTTCCAATTGTGAAGGTCTTGGGTTCGCAACTTTCTCCTGAAGCGGACCTTACCCAACCAACGCTCAGGGTTTATAACCCAGCGCAGAACCCTGCCCAGATTGACGTATCGCTTTTCTCGTCCAGCAGCTCCAAAAAAGTAAATCTCACTGTCCAGCCAAATCAGTTCCTTGATACACAACTTGACCTATCCGATGGAAACTGGTCCGCCACCTTCGAGTCAGACACTGAAGTATTTGCAGCCGTGCGTAATCCGGTCTTTGGCCAAGCTGCGGACTACGAATGGCTATATCCCGCCAATGAAATTGAAAATGCCTTGCGAATTCCACTTTCAAGGCCTGGTGAACTGCATTTGGTAAACCCAAGCACCGAAGCGATTACCTACCAGATTGAGGGCTATGGACAAATCCAATTAGGCGCTAATCAGCGTCGCACTTTGGCTATTTCAGCCGAGGAAGTATCAGTTGCTGGAAAACAAATTTGGGCTGCTGTCAGCTTCACGACTTCTGTCGGGTATGCAGTAACCGAACCTAAAGAAAACCGAAATTTTGGTGCAGACCTTCAAGTGGTAATTCACTAGTTTTCGGGGTGAATCAAATCCCACGGATCTTTATTGATAAGTTCCGCCGCTGCGCTAAATACGACGCGCTCGATCTGCATTTGCGGGTCTGCATATTTCACTTTGTTCATTCGCTGGATGGGAACACGGTAAAGCGTGACCGTCATGGTTTTTTGGTCTAATTCATATCGCTGTACTTCATCTGAGTTTGCACTGAGCGCGGGCATGTCCTCTATGCGAATTTTGAGATTTCCCAGCTCTTCGGGAAATGACTCCTTCAGGTATTCACACGTTTCCTCAACCACCTGTTCAAAGAAACTCTCGCCTCCCATGCCTCGGCGAAAAACCTTGCTGTGCACAGGTCGGCGCAGCCCCCGACCATGGCGGTCACGGCGTTGGCTGGAATTGGCTGACATGGCCTCATTGTATTCTTGGCAGGCGAAAGCTTTGGAGACAGATTGCTGAACTGGGATTCATTCGTAAAGACCTACGACGTTAGAGGTCTGGTTGGCAGCGAACTAACCCCTGAAGTAGTTAGATCCTTTGGTGCAGGCTTCGCCGATGAGCTAGCTCTCTCTGGCAAGTACCTAATCATTGGTCACGACATGCGGGATTCGTCCCCAACCTTTGCCCAAGCTTTTGCCGAAGGTGCAATGGCGCGAGGTGCGAATGTAAAGATGCTGGGTCTTTGTTCAACGGACATGACCTACTTCGCTTCAGGCAACCTTGATCTACCCGCGGTGATGTTTACAGCGAGTCACAATCCGGCAAGCTACAACGGAATCAAATTCTCAAGGGCCGGAGCTAGAGGCATCTCACTGCAAACAGGACTGTCAGCCATTCGCGACAGAGCCATGCAATATTTCGAATCCGGAATTTCTGCATCCGCTTCCAAGGGTTCCATGGAGAGCTTGAATCTGATGGCTGACTACGCAGGATATTTGCGTGCGCTGGTTGACCTAACAAATATTCGCCCACTAAAGATTGTGGTGGACACCGCAAACGGAATGGGTGGGCTTACTGTTCCCGCTGTGCTACAAGATGCGGCAGGACTTGGTGCGCTACCGATCGAAATAGTTCCGCTCTATTTTGAATTGGATGGGAATTTTCCTAATCACGAGGCAAACCCACTTGACTCAAAGAACCTGGTTGACCTTCAGAAAGCGGTTCTTGAACATGGAGCAGACCTAGGCCTGGCCTTCGACGGAGATGCAGACCGTTGCTTTGCGGTCGACGAAAAGGGTCAGGCAGTCAGCCCTTCCGCAGTCGCCGCGATTGTTTCCAAGCGAGAAATTCAAAGAGCGAGGAACTCGGGAGTGAAGGACATCAAAGTCATTCACAATCTCCTCACCTCGCGGTTCGTGGCAGAAACCATCGCTGAATCAGGCGCGACCCCTGTAAGGACCAAGGTCGGCCATTCGTTGATTAAGGATGAGATGGCCGCCAGCGCTGCCATTTTCGGGGGAGAGCATTCGGCCCATTATTACTTTGCCAACTTCTGGGGGGCAGACAACGGCATGCTGGCCGCCCTGCACATCATTAGCGAGTTGGGAGGTGACAACCTTCTGATGTCACAGCTCTCAAGGGCTAACAACCCCTATTTCCAGAGCGGAGAAATCAACTCCGAGGTTGCGGATTCCGGGGCTGCACTGGGTAGACTTAGAAGTACTTTCCCCGAAGCCTCGGTCGAAGCGTTTGATGGACACACATTTTCTGGTGTCGACGGATCAAACTGGTGGTGGCTAAATGTTCGCCCCTCCAATACCGAGCCGTTACTTCGATTAAATGTGGAATCCATTAGCGAATCAACAATGCAAACAATTAGAGATTTAGCGATTCGAGCTATCAGAAACTAGCGGCTCGATTTGCTTGGAAAGCGAAAAAAATGAGCCAGACCGCAGTTCAAATTGATTTCAAGGTTGCCGATCTAGGCCTTGCCGAGGCAGGCCGTCACCAGATTCGTCTAGCAGAGGCTGAAATGCCAGGACTTATGTCCCTGCGCTCCGAATTCAGCGCGAGCCAACCGCTTCGCGGAGCGCGCATCGCGGGCTCTCTTCACATGACAGTTCAGACTGCAGTGCTAATCGAGACCTTGGCAGCACTAGGCGCTCAGGTTCGCTGGGCGAGCTGCAATATTTATTCGACCCAGGACGAGGCAGCAGCAGCCGTCGTCGTGGGCAACGGAACCGCGGAGCGTCCAAATGGAATTCCGGTATTCGCCTGGAAGGGTGAATCCCTCGAAGAGTACTGGTGGTGCACGGACAAGATTTTTGACTGGTCCGCAGAAGGCTTCGATGGCCCAAACATGATTTTGGACGATGGCGGAGACGCAACTCTTTTGGTTCACAAGGGCGTTGAGTTTGAGGCAGCGGGTTCAGTTCCTCCAGCCGGACTAGACGACTCTGAGGAGTACAAGGTAATCCTCGAGCTACTCGCGCAGTCCCTAAAGGATGACCCAACTCGCTTCACCAGAATCGCAAAGGAAATTCGCGGCGTCACCGAGGAAACCACGACCGGTGTTCACAGACTTTATGAGTTCCACAAGCGCGGAACTCTTTTGTTCCCAGCAATCAATGTGAACGACTCTGTGACCAAATCTAAGTTTGATAACAAGTACGGCATCAGACACTCGCTTCCAGATGGTTTGAACCGCGCTACCGATGTATTGATTGGTGGCAAGGTTGCGTTCGTTGCAGGTTATGGAGACGTGGGTAAGGGCTGTGCCGAGGCAATGCGTGGCCAGGGGGCTCGCGTTATCGTCAGCGAGATTGACCCAATTTGCGCGCTGCAAGCTGCGATGGATGGCTTCCAAGTAACCACACTCGAAGAAGTAATCGCTGAGGTTGACATTTTCATCACCGCAACCGGTAACGAGAATGTGATTCGACCTGAGCACCTATCTCAGATGAAGAACCTTGCGATCTTGGCAAACGTCGGCCACTTCGATAACGAGATTGACATGGCGGGTATTGCGAAGCTCTCTGGCGTTCAGAAAATTGAGATCAAGCCACAGGTACACGAGTGGAAGCTCGCTAATGGCAAGTCGGTCTTGATTCTTTCCGAAGGCCGCTTGATGAACCTAGGAAACGCCACCGGCCACCCATCCTTCGTCATGAGCAACTCCTTCTCCAACCAGGTCCTTGCCCAGATTGAGATCTGGACCAAGCCTGCAGAGTACGAGATTGGTGTCCACATCCTGCCTAAGCACCTGGATGAAAAGGTCGCCAGACTCCACCTGGACGCTCTGGGAGTCAAATTGACCTCCCTAACCGAGGCTCAGGCAAGATACATTGGAGTAGCGAAAAACGGACCATATAAGGTGGACCACTACCGCTACTAATCGAGGACGGTGTCAATGGCTCAGAAGATTCTGGTTGTTGATGACGACGATGCTCTCCGAGAAATGGTTGGGCTGGTCCTAGCCTCCTCGGGCTATCACCCGGTTTATGCGGCTGACGGCTTTACCGCCACCGAAATGTTCCGTGAGATAAATCCCGACTTGGTCCTACTCGACATCATGCTCCCTGGACAGGACGGCATTGAAGTCTGTAAGCAAATCAGATCTATTGCCGGCACACCCATCATCATGCTCACCGCCAAGGGCGAGACTGAGGATGTCGTAAAAGGCCTCGAGGCCGGCGCCGACGATTACATCGTCAAACCTCACCAGGGTGCCGAACTTTTGGCACGTGTGAAAGCACGCCTGAGACCATTTGGCTCAGAGGCAACTACTGTCGCGATAGGCGATCTGCAGTTAGACCCAAGAACCTTTGAGGTTAAGCGAGGTAATTCGCAACTTTCTCTTACTCCACTGGAATTCAAATTGCTGCACACTTTGGCAACCAAACCCCAGCAGGTCTTCACCAGAGAGATGCTGCTAGATCAGGTTTGGGGTTACCAATACAAGGTCGACACCAGACTGGTAAACGTTCACGTGCAGAGACTTCGTTCGAAGATTGAAGACGACGCAGAAAATCCCAAGTACGTGATGACCGTGCGCGGTCACGGGTATCGAGCTGGCTCTGATTTTTCGTGATTGCTTGGTTTCGTAGCTCACTGATTGCCCGCACCGTATTTGCAACAGTTTTATTGAGTGCGCTCGCCCTGGTTACACTCGGAGGCTTCCTAAGCTTCACACTCGCGAATGGCTTCTATCAGTCACGCTTGGCCACCGTTCTGGATGAAACTGAACGTGCTGTCTTGAATGTTCAAAATACAGTTGCTGCCGCTTCACTGACTGACGAGACTTCGCTTCAGACTCTGGTGAACTCCGTCGTTCCATCACTGGAAATCACTACCGGTTCTGGAGCAAGGCAGGTTGCTCTCTTGAGATCTCCCGGTCAACCCTCGCTTCAGCTTCTTCAGTCTCCAATCTCTGCGGATCTAGATCTTTCTGCTATTCCGGATGAGCTTCGAGAGACGGTCCGCAGTAGCGGAGACGTGTTGAGTTACACCCCGATTTCGCTAATCAAAGATGGCCGCCAGGTTCCGGGAATCTCGGTTGGAGCACCAATCAATATTCCTCAAGCTGGTCTATTTGAGCTGTACTTGGTTTTTGACCTCCAGGCGGAGCAAGAGACCTTGGAGTTTGTGCAAGGCGTTTTGATTGTCGCCGGAGTCGCGATGATTGTCGCGATTTCACTTGTGAGCTACTTGGTCACCAGTCGAATAGTAAGACCAATGGAAAATGCGGCAGGCGCAGCACAGAAATTGGCGGAAGGTAAACTCAGCGAACGCCTTGAGGAACGTGGCACCGACGTTATTGCACTGCTGGCTAAATCCTTCAATCAGATGGCCACTAGCTTGCAGAATCAGATTCAGCAGCTGGATCAACTCTCCAGAATGCAGCGCAGATTCGTTTCCGACGTCTCTCATGAACTTCGCACCCCAATGACCACCATTAAGTTGGCTGGCGAAGTTATTTTCGAAAATCGTGAGAACCTAGATCCGGCGCTCAAGCGAAGCGCGGAATTACTACAGAATCAAATTTCCCGATTTGAAAAATTGCTGGCGGATTTGCTTGAAATTTCTCGTTATGACGCCGGTGCGGTAGTCGCAGACATTGATTTGCACGATTTGAATTCGGTGGTTGGAATGGCAATCGCCTCGATTGAACCTCTGGCTAAAAGCAAAAAGGTTGAGATTCGAGTCGAGCTTCCAAACAAAGCAGTGGAAGCAGAATTTGATTCAAATCGCATCGAAAGACTTCTCAGAAATTTGCTTTCGAACGCCGTGGAGCATGCGGAAGGCAAGCCAGTCTTGGTTCAGGTTGGTCAGAATAGAAATGCAGTCGCGGTCTGTGTTACCGACCAGGGCGTTGGAATGAGTAAGCAGCACCTGGAGAGAATTTTCGACCGTTTCTGGAGGGCAGACCCCGCCAGACAACGCTCCGTGGGCGGCACCGGCTTGGGCCTCTCGATTGCCAAGGAAGATGCCTCTCTACATCGGGGTTGGCTACAGGTTTGGTCAAGGCCAAACAAGGGTTCAAGTTTCAGGCTCACCTTGCCAAAGCGTACTGATTCAGTGATTGCCAACTCTCCATTGCCACTGCCGCCAAAACAAGTGGAGGGTGAGTGATGAGAAAAGTCGCACTCTGCGTCGTTGCACTGCTGCTCAGCGGTTGCGCAGCCTTGCCGACATCAGTTTCGGTTAGTCAAGGACCGGAGCTGGCCCTTCCGCAATCTCAAGAATTTGCCTACTACTCGCCTCCAGGCCCAGGTGTTGATGCTTCACCTGCAGAAATTGTTTCCGGGTTTCTAAACGCTGGCTCCGCACCTCAACAAAACTATTCAATTGCCCGCGAATACCTGAGTGATCAATTCGCTCAGAACTGGCAACCTAACGCCGGAGTTTTGGTTCGAAGCGGCATTCCTGCGATAAATGTGAACCAACAATCCTTGGTTACCGTCGCAGTCCCGGTGGGTGCGCGTGTGGATGATCTCGGAATTTACACGACCACCAACAATGAAATCTCATCGCTTCGCTTCCAACTCGTCCAAGAAGACGGTCAATGGAGAATATCCAGAGCCCCCAACTTAACTGTTGTCACTGCACCGGTTTTCAACGTGGTTTTCAAGGGGTATCCGGTTTACTTCTTGGATGCAACCAGACAATCGCTGGTTCCGGATTTGCGTTGGTTCCCCTCTCGAGTCTCAACCGGAACAAGTTTGGTAAATGCGCTGCTAGAGGGTCCTGCCGAATGGCTGTCACCAGCTGTCACAACCGCAATTCCTGACGGCACTAAGTTGACTGTTGACGCCGTAAGAGTTGTGGATGGCATCGCGCTTGTCGACTTCGATGCGAACGCCTTGAATGCGAACTCAACGGACCGTGCTCTCTTGATGGCCCAGCTCGAGGCTACCCTTTTGCAACTCGGAGGGGTTCAGAGTGTGGATGTATCAATCAATGGCAATCAGCAGGACTTAATTGCCTCGGCGCTCGACCAAATTCCCGTCAGCAGTCCAACTGCGCTAGCAGAAAAAGGCATTTTTCCATTGATCACGGGTGCGACTGAAGCGGTGGCGGGCACTGCCAAAATTGCGGCCAGTATTGAGGTTCTGGAGTACGACCTGAACTCGGACGCGTCCCTGCTTGCGGTTTTGACGCCAAGTGGAATTTCGCAATTCAGCCTCGGCAATCTCTCTTATGAAGAGCAATTCTCAGAGATTCGGCTTGGGTTGCTAGGCCCTCAATTCGATAAGCATGGTTACAGCTGGTTGGTTCCGAGCAGCACGCAGGAGACCGTGAAAGTAGCGCGGGGCGATGGGGAACTATTCGATCTCGAGTGGAACTCGTTGGGGCAGAGAATCGCCTTCGCGGTTAGCCCTGAGGGCGCTCGCGTCGCAGAACTAATTAGCCTGGGAGATTCCGTCAGACTCCAGATTCGACCCGTAGTTCGCGACCTGGAAGGGCTAGCTAAATCTGTTGGCGACGCAGAAATTATTGCGGAGCTTTCAAGTGCCAAGGCATCGTTGGCTTGGGACAACCTGAACGCGTTGCTGGTTATTGACTCCAGCGCCTCGAGCACAACAACCGTATTTAGTTATCCTGTCTTAGGTCCAAGAAGTGCTTTACCAACCACCGCGATAGTTGCGAAGAAAGTTATCTCGGGATTCGCCAATGCTTCACGCTACATGTTGTCGGAGAACAACGAAGTTTGGGCTCTGAATGGAAGAAACTGGCGAAAAGTCAGTGACAACGCAACTGCCATAGGTATGCAGGACTAACTTTTCCACATCTTTTATTTAGACCGCCTGTCTGTCGCCTGATTCATTAGCGTCTAAAAATGTCTTTCACAAATCTTGCTTTGGATCTTCTTCTGCCAACCAAGTGCTGCGTTTGCGGCAAGCTTCCCATGTTGCTCTGTCCCGGTTGCGAACCTAGTTATCTACCGAGACTGCATAAGGATGATTCTGAGGTTTGGTTTGCAACCGAGTACACAGATGAATTTGCAAAGATAATCAATTCCTATAAGGAATATGGGAGATTGGCGCTAGCGAAACATTTGGTTGTTGCCGTAGATCAGCTCTTGAACACCGCTTTCGCGAATGCAGAATTTTCCGAAATTGCTTATGTTCAAAGCAGTCGCTCGAATCTTCGCAAACGCGGCTTCAATCCAATGAAACTACTGCTTTCTAATTCCAAGTTTGCCTCACGCTGTCAGGTGGCAGAACTAAAGCTCACTCGCAAAGTCAGTGACCAAAGCAATCTCAATAGGGAGCAGCGAATTGAAAATTTAGCGGGAGCATATAGGGCGACACGTGCCCTTGAACGGGTGTTGTTAGTGGATGACGTGAGGACTACTGGTTCAACTCTCGGTGCGATGGCAACCGCTGTTGAAGAGGCTGGCGGCACAGTAGCCGGCAGAGCGGTTCTAGCTATGAATTTCTAGATTTTCCCTCGCGGGGAAAAATTTGAGCGTAAATTATTGCTCAGGCAGTGTTGCCTTTTGGGAGGTAATTATGGAACTTAGAATCTCCGCCAAAAACCTGAACGTCTCAGAGCGATTCAAGGAATATGTTCAGGAAAAATCTGGAAAAGTCGAGCAATTCGCGCATCGCCCGCAAGAGCTAAATATCAAGGTGACCCGCTACGAGCACAGCAAAAGCGCTGGTGCCCAGGACCAGGTTGAGTTAACCGTCTATGAGCCAGGACATGTAGTGAGGGCCGAGGCCAGAGCCGACGATAAGTTTGCGGCGTTCGACATGGCATTTGGGAAACTTCTGGAGCGCCTTCGCCGCTACGCAGACAAACACAAGCCGCATCGCGGTGGTGGCCACGCTCACATTGGTGCCGCAGAACTTTCCGCAGCGGATTTCTCCCAGCTGGACATCAAACCCGTGGACCATGACGTTCTAAGCCCTAAAACCTCTGTGGGAGTGCCCAGCGAACCAGATTTTGGAGAGAGCCCAATAGTGATCCGCAAGAAGGAGTTCGAGGCTGCTTCCATGAAGGTCGAGCAAGCGGTGGACCAGATGGAGTTGATCGGGCATGACTTCTTTCTCTTTTTAGACTCCGAGACGGGCAAGCCCTCGGTCGTCTACCGCCGCCAGGGCTGGAATTACGGGGTTATAACTCTCAGATAGGGCTTAGCCAGGCGGGTTAGAATGGCCTGCAACTATCTAGGAGTCCCATTGGCATCATTTATTGACAAGCTGCTTCGCGCCGGCGAAGGCCGCCTGTTACGCAAGCTTCAGTCCTATGCCGATCAGGTGAATGCCCTAGAGCCAGACTTCAAGCTCTTCTCCGATGAGGAGCTAAAGGAAGAGACCACTCTGCTTCGCGAGCGCTATGCGGCCGGCGAGACACTAGACGATCTTCTTCCAGAGGCCTTTGCGGCGGTTCGCGAGGCATCGGTGAGGACCATTGGGCTTAGACACTTTGACGTTCAGCTGATGGGTGGTGCGGCACTGCACCTGGGAAACATCGCCGAAATGAAAACTGGTGAGGGTAAGACCCTGGTAGCCACCTTGGCTGCCTATCTAAATGCAATCCCTGGACAGGGAGTACACGTTGTTACCGTGAACGACTTCTTGGCCGGCTACCAATCCGAACTGATGGGAAGAATTTTCCGTGCTCTTGGAATGACTACCGGTTGCATCATCGCAGGTCAGGATCCAGAGCTTAGAAGAGCGCAGTATGCCTGCGACATTACCTATGGAACCAACAATGAATTCGGCTTTGACTACCTAAGAGACAACATGTCGCTCTCTAAGAGCGACCTCGTTCAGCGCGGCCACTTCTACGCAATCGTCGACGAGGTCGACTCCATTCTGATTGACGAGGCTAGAACTCCTTTGATAATCAGCGGACCGGCATCCACAGACGTAAACAAGTGGTTTGGGGTTTTCGCAAAACTGGCCAAGGATCTTCAGCCGGATATCGACTACGAAGTAGACGAGAAAAAGCGCACCATTGGAGTCTTGGAGTCGGGAATCGACAAGGTCGAAGACTACCTTGGAATAACAAATCTGTACGAGACAGCGAACACCCCGCTTATCTCTTTCCTGAATAACTCCATCAAGGCTAAAGAACTTTTCAAGCGTGACAAAGATTATGTTGTCATGGAGGGCGAAGTACGCATCGTTGACGAGCACACTGGCCGCATCCTCTTGGGCCGTCGCTATAACGAGGGCATGCACCAAGCCATCGAAGCCAAAGAGGGCGTAGCAATCAAGGCCGAGAATCAAACACTGGCTACCGTGACCCTTCAGAACTACTTCCGCCTGTATTCAAAGCTTTCGGGTATGACAGGTACTGCGGAAACCGAAGCCGCAGAATTTATGTCTACCTACAAATTGGGTGTAGTGCCTATCCCAACTAACAAACCAATGGTTCGCAAAGACCAGTCTGATTTGATCTACAAAAACGAAGAGGTCAAGTTCCGAATGGTCGTGGCGGACATCGCAGAAAAACATGCCACTGGTCAGCCAATCTTGGTTGGAACTACCAGCGTCGAGAAGAGCGAATACCTTTCCAAGTTGTTAGCCAAGCAGGGCATTCGTCATGAGGTCCTGAACGCCAAAAACAACGCTCGCGAGGCGGTCATAGTCGCACAAGCCGGTCGCTTCGGAGCGGTAACGGTAGCGACAAATATGGCGGGTCGTGGAACAGACATCATGCTCGGTGGAAATGCCGAATTCCTCGCCGTGCAACAAATGGAAAAACTTGGCCTAGATCCTCAGGAGAATCCAGAGGAATACGAGCAAGCATGGGACGGCGTTTTTGCGAGCGTCAAAGAAGAATGCGCCAAGGAAGCGGACAAGGTTCTTGCAGTGGGTGGTCTATATGTTCTGGGAACAGAGCGACACGAGTCCAGACGCATCGATAATCAGCTCAGAGGTCGTTCTGGTCGCCAGGGAGACCCGGGTGAATCTAGGTTCTATCTCTCTCTAACAGATGACCTGATGAGGCTCTTCAATTCAGGCGCAGCTGCGGCTCTGATGAATCGTTCCGGAGTGCCAGATGAGTCGGCAATTGAATCTAAGGTCGTTTCGCGAGCGATTGCATCAGCCCAGTCTCAGGTCGAGGCACGTAACGCGGAGATTCGAAAGAATATTTTGAAGTATGACGATGTTATGAATCGTCAGCGTGAAGCAATTTATGCCGACCGCAGACACATCCTGCAAGGCGATGACTTATCAGCTACCGCTCAAGAGTTCTTGATTGCTTCGGTCACGGAGATTGTGAACCAGCATGTTGGCAATTCAAATGTTGCCGATTGGGACTTGCAAGCGCTATGGGGTGACCTAAAGAGTCTCTATCCAATCACCCTGGAAGTTGAAGAGGTGCTGGCCGAGGTTGGTAACAAAGCCAAGCTCTCTAGCTCTTGGCTACTCGAGGAGATCTTGAGCGATGCCAAAATTGCCTACCAGCGTCGAACCGAAGAACTTGGTGAAGAAGTGATGCGCGAACTTGAGCGTCGCGTTCTTCTTTCGGTGATTGACCGTAAGTGGAGAGATCACCTCTACGAGATGGACTATCTGAAAGAAGGAATTGGCCTTCGAGCCATGGCTCAACGCGACCCACTGGTGGAGTACCAGCGCGAGGGCTACAGCATGTTCCAGCAGATGATGGCCGCCATCAGAGAAGAGTCCATCAGCTTCCTTTTCAACCTCGAGATTAAGCAGAATGCTCCTCAGCTTGCCACCCCGCAACCGGCTCAGATGGTTTTCTCTGCGCCTAGCGAGCAAGGTGCTGTTGAGACTCACGAGGAAAAGCCAAGACCAGCTAGCAAGCCAAATCAGACTGGACCAGGTAGCTCGTTCTTCCGCGGTTAGATCAGCTCCAGATCGGTGACGCGAAATCTGTTGTGAATCTCCCTTGCTCTGATTGAGAGTGCTTTTGTGGCACCTGAAATCTTCACCAAG
>JBEEIU010000011.1:0-4559 GCA_041169705.1 Actinomycetota bacterium | reverse complement strand
AGAGCCGCATCTCGAGAATCGCAGATTTAGTGAGAGAAGCTACGAGTCAAAAAACAAAAATTGCTAGCTTGACTGATCGAATCTCGGCGGTGTTTGTGCCTGCAGTGATTTTGCTTGCTGTACTAACTTTCAGCGCGTGGCTGCTGGCCGCCGGTGACACTCAAAAAGCGTTTGAATCTGCCGTTGCAGTGTTAGTCATCGCTTGCCCGTGTGCGCTTGGTATTGCAGTACCAATGAGTTTGGTGGTAGCAACCTCGGTTGGGGCAAAGCTCGGAATCGTAATTCGAAATCCAGATGCCCTGCAAACACTGGCGAAAGTTCGAAGGGTTGTCTTTGATAAAACTGGGACTTTGACTACTGGAGTATTGAAAGTGGTTCGGGTCACTGGGTTGGGTGGCGTAGATGCTGCAACTGCGCTCAGATACGCCGCTGCAATTGAACGTGGTTCCAATCATCCAGTCGCGAAATCAATTGCCGCAGCAGACCAAATTCTTTCGGCGACAAAAATAAAAGAAGTTGCGGGTCTCGGACTCGAGGGAATGGTCGAAACCCCCTCGGGATTACTCAGAGTGTTCGTTGGTAAACCCGGCGAATATTTGAACCAAGCCGAAGTGGATATCGCAATGGCGAGCGCCGGCCCCAACACTTTGGCAGTGGTGGGTTGGGAAGGCTGGGCTCACGGGCTCATAGAACTTAGCGACGAACCTCGCCCGGAGGCAAAGACAGCAGTTAATCAACTGTCCAAAATGGGCATGCAGACAACGCTGCTCTCTGGAGACAACCCAGCACGAGTGGAAAAAGTTGCAAAGGAACTTGGAATTGCCGACTTCCAGGGCGGAGTCTCACCCGAGGACAAGCTTTCTGCCCTTAAGTCAGACCAGGTGACCGCGATGGTTGGAGATGGAATAAACGACATCGCCGCACTGGCGGCGGCCGATGTCGGAATCGCAATGGGCTCAGGTGCTCACGCGGCCCAAGCCGCGGCGGCCATCACGATTTTGGACGACAACCCAGCTCATGTCCCCTTTGCCCTCAGCCTTGCCAGACGCACCAGAGCAAATATTCTGCAGAATCTGGCGTGGGCCTTTGGCTACAACTTGATTCTGATCCCAGTGGCGGCCTTGGGGCTTCTAAACCCGATGCTGGCTGGAGCGGCTATGGCCCTGAGTAGCGTCTCTGTAGTTATCAATGCGAGACGGTTAGCCAGAGTTCCTGCGGCCCTTTAGTGAGAGAATTGGAAAAGTGTCAACAATGAGGAGGACACTTTGGCCATCACGGCAGCGGACGAAAAGCGCGTTCTAGATCTAGTTCCATCCGGTATTTACGTTGCGGGTGTTTGGCGCGAATCCAGTGACAATAAAGTAATTGAAGTTCAGGACCCCGCCACCGGCAAGGTTCTGAAGACAATTTCAGACGCATCTTTTCAAGATGGTCAAGACGCTATAGCTGCGGCGAGTCAGGCCCAAACGGCATGGGCAAAAACTGCTCCGCGAGAACGCGGTGAAATTCTGCGCGCAGCGTTCGAAAAAGTCACTGCTATGTCTGATGATTTTGCAACGCTGATGTCAATGGAGATGGGGAAGCCATTCTCTGAAGCCAAAGGCGAAGTTGCTTACGGTGCGGAGTTCTTGCGCTGGTTCTCTGAAGAAGCTGTGCGAGCGTATGGTCGCTACACAGTTGCGCCAGATGGTAAAAACCGACTTCTGGTATTGAAGCGCCCGGTTGGTCCGAGCTTGTTTATAACTCCCTGGAATTTCCCGCTCGCGATGGCAACCAGAAAGATTGCGCCGGCAATTGCCGCTGGCTGCACCATGGTGTTGAAGCCGGCGGCCCTTACACCGCTCACCTCGCAACTGTTTGCGAAGGTTTTAGAAGAAGTGGGTCTTCCAAAAGGCGTGCTAAACGTGATCACAACTTCGAGGCCCGGTGACGTTACCGGACCAATCATCAAAGACGAGAGGCTTCGTAAACTCTCATTCACCGGTTCCACCCAGGTTGGTCGACGACTGATTGCAGATTCAGCGGAGAGAGTTCTTAAGGTCTCCATGGAACTTGGTGGTAACGCTCCGTTCCTGGTGTTTGAAGATGCAGATATTGACAAGGCCGTTGAAGGCGCAATGCTTGCGAAGCTTCGCAACATGGGAGAGGCCTGCACCGCAGCCAATCGCATGCTGGTGCACGAGTCGGTAGCGGAAGAGTTTGCCGATAAGCTCTCAAAGAAGATGGCAGCGTTAAAAGTAGCCAGAGGAGTGGAAGAGGGGGCCAACATTGGCCCACTGATTGAAGAGAAAGCCCGCCAGGGAGTTCACGCGCTTGTGCAAGATGCCGTGAGCAAGGGTGCCAAGGTCCTAACTGGTGGCCAGATTCCTTCGGGAGAGGGATTCTTCTATCCACCAACAGTTCTGATGAACGTTCCTCAGTCCTGTGAGATTTTGCAAAACGAAATCTTCGGACCAGTTGCACCGATCTGCACATTCAAAACCGAAGACGAAGCAATTCATATGGCGAACAACACCGAATACGGTTTAGTTGCATACGCCTTCACGAAAGACCTCAATCGCGGGCTAAGACTCGCAGAGCGACTTGAGGTTGGAATGTTTGGACTAAATACCGGACTGGTCTCAAATGCAGCCGCACCATTCGGCGGAGTAAAAGCATCTGGCCTTGGCCGCGAAGGCGGAGCAGAGGGAATCGAAGAATACTTAGAGACCGTCTATGTAGGAATCTCGGATCCCAGTGTTATTTGAGTCAAATCAATGACAAATACGAGTTTGCACTCGCATGGCCTTTAATCTGCTGCTAACTAGTGGGAAGTAATTACCTTCTGGTCGTTATTGGATTACTTGCTGCCGATTCTGCGCTGTTGCCAACAGAGTTTGTTGCAATCACGGTGAACGTATAAACCTGATTCCACTTCAAACCTGTTACAAGTGCCGAGGTGGCAGAACCAGAGACTTCAAGCTTCTTCACGAGTCTGCCGTTTTGCCAGATTCTGACAGTGTTCAGAGTCAAGGCCGACCCACCATCATCAGAAGCGCTCCAGCTGACCTGTGCCGTGTTTCTAGCGCCGATAGCCAAGACCTCTGCGGGCGCCACTGGGACGGTTGCAGAAACAGTTGGCGGAGTGATGGTTGAAACATAAACCTGAGAGAGCAGGTTAGGCGTTCCAGCCCCGAGGTTTGTAATCAAGTTCTTGGCAGCTACCGCCTCTAAACGCGCTTCAATCTCGGCAGGGGTTAGATATCCGTTCGTGAGCATGCTCGCAACTAATCCTGCAACGTGCGGGGTCGCCATGGAGGTTCCATTTAGAACCGCAGTTTCTGTTGTGGAGCCAATCCAAGCTGAGAGGATTCCTGAACCGGGAGCAACGATGTCAACGCACGATCCGAAGTTTGAGTAGCTCGCAAGTCCATCGGCTGTGGTGCTTGCCGCAACAGTAATCGCTCCCGCAACTCTCGCAGGTGAGAAATTACAAGCATCTGCTGCAGAGTTACCGGCAGCAACTACTACGGCAATTCCCTTAGCAACAAGAGATGCGACGGCCGAGTCAAGGGTTGCACTCGCCCCGCCACCAAGACTCATGTTTACAACAACCTTGCTTCCAGGCGTGTAGTTCTGCCCGATCCAGTCAAGACCTGCAATTACGCCGGACAACAAACCAGAACCGTTGCAGTCGAGAACTCTAACTGGCACTATCGTGGCGGCCTTTGCAACTCCATAGGTTGTGCCAGCCAATGTTCCAGCAACGTGAGTGCCATGGCCGTTGCAGTCCAAAGTTCCATTGCCATCGCCAACGGAAGAGTAGCCATTCACGACTCGCGAACCAAAATCTACGTGGGTTGCATTTACACCTGTGTCAACCACATAAGCAATCACTCCGGAACCCGAAGCGGTATTCGTGTAAGAGGCGTTGAGCGGCAGATCGGGCTGATCAATTCGGTCAAGTCCCCACGCTGGATCTAGTTGGGTGAATTGCGTCTTGATTTCAAAATCAGGTTCAATGCTCTGGACCTTGCTGTTCGCAGCGAGCAGCGCCAGTTGCTTAGCGTTTAGCTTTGTGACGCCGCCAGAAAATGCGTCACTGAAGGTTTTCCCGAACGAAATCTTTGAAGCGGCAAGGCTCTTGGCTTCGGTTGCCATGTCGACTCCGTTTGAGAATCGAACAACATAGTTGGCAGCTGCACAACCACTCGCGTCGGTTGATTTCTTTTCTGCCACGTATTCGACACAGTCCTCATCAACTGGTCCTTCAAATTTAGATAGGGCCTTGGCAACACTGCTTGAGGCTTTCAAGTTGTTTTTCTCGATCAGATTCTCAACAACTTTTTCAAGCGCAATCGCGGCCTTGTTCCTAGCATCTGCAGAAGCGGAGGCTGCTTCCCTCCTGGCCTCAAAGGCCTCGTCTCGCGCCTCGGCGGCCTTTTCCTTTGCTTCCTTTGCCTTCTCCGATGCCGAGGAAGCAGCAGGGTCGCCTGCGGCTTTCTTGGATTCTGCCTCTGCTACAGCCTTAGTTGCCTCTTGAGTCAAGGACTCTGCCGTCTTGGCTGCCTGTTTCGCAT
>JBEEIU010000010.1:0-2832 GCA_041169705.1 Actinomycetota bacterium | reverse complement strand
ACCCTTGAACTAGAAAAAGAGTTACTCAGCAATTTCAAATACGTGATTGGAATTGACGAGGTTGGCAGGGGAGCCATCGCGGGCCCAGTCGCCGTTGGCGCAGCTCTGATTTCTTCTGGACATTTAGAGAGTCTTCCCAAAGCCGTCAGAGACTCAAAGCTGATTCCAGAAACAAAGCGTGATGCGGTAGCTGGTGAAGTTCATTCCTGGTGCGAGGCAAAGGTTGGCACGGTCTCAGCTAGTGAGATAGATCAAGTAGGAATTACCAAGGCCTTGGCTAAAGCCGCCCTTGAAGCGCTTAGCCATTTCGAGCTAAACGACACAGTCATCCTGCTCGATGGCAATTCCAACTGGCTGGGCGCGGAGAATCTCCCCGCGAAGGTAGTGATCAGGACCAAGGCTGACCGGGACTGCGGATCCGTGGCTGCCGCTTCTGTGGTTGCCAAGGTGGAGCGGGATAACCTCATGAGAGTGCTCCACAAAGAGTTTCCAGACTTTGGTTGGGAGTCCAATAAAGGCTACGCTGCGGCAGAGCACATAGCCTCGCTCCAGAAACTTGGGCCTACCCCTCACCACAGAGTCAGCTGGCTAGGCAAGATACTCACAAGCGAAACTCAGCTGTTTTAAGAAGGCTTAGACTTTAGGCAAATGGAAGAAAACGATTTCGAAGACTACGACCGGGAAGCCGAGTTAGCGCTCTATCGCGAGTATCGCGACGTAGTGAAAATGTTCAAGTACGTAATTGAAACCGAGCGACGTTTTTATCTTGCCAACGAAGTTGAACTCAAGCGAGTTGACGCCACAAATGATTTTTACTTTGAGCTGAACATGAAAGACGTTTGGGTCTGGGATATTTACCGCACCGACCGTTTCGTAAAAGAAGTCAAGGTGATGACCTTCAAGGACGTAAACGTCGAGGAATTGGCCAATAAAGAAATCGAGATTCCAAAAGAATTCGCCATCGGTGAATAACGCTTAGTTATCCACAAACTTTTCGAGACCCTGGATTCGACCACTTTTAGTCTCTTACGTTCCTTGAGTGCAAATAACGCAGGAACAGCTATTTGATATTCATTACTCCATGCTCTCCGAACCGGGTGATGCCCTGGCAGGAATTCTTTACCGCGAGCTTGGGGCAAGAAGAGCAATTGAGCAGGTGCTCGAAGGTGGAGTGGAAGAACGCTGGCTTCAGTTGCTGGAGTCAATCGGAGCTTACGAATACCTTGGGCACATTCCAGCAATAATTGAAAGGTTTCGGCTTCGACTGAAGCATTTTGATCCTGAACGCGCAGTGGAACAGCAACTAAGGTTTGGCGGGCGAGTCCTAATTCTTAGGAACCACGATTCAATTTCCAAACTTTATGAACCGCTCGGCGTCCATGCCCCACTCGTGCTATGGATTCGAGGAAATGTAGAGGTTCTTTCGGCTCCAAGTGTTTCGATTGTGGGGACACGTGAAGCCACCAGGTCGGGAGTTACATTTACTCAGCAAGTCGTCCGTCAGGTTGCACACCGGTTCGCAATCATCTCCGGGGGAGCTAGAGGCATTGACACTGCCGCGCACTATGCCGCACTCGCACTTCGAGCCCAGACTGTTGCCTACATGGCCGGAGGTCTAGCGCGACTCTATCCTCGTGAAAACGCAAAGCTGTTTGAGCAGATAGTTGATAACGGAGTTTTGGTTTCCGAGTGCGCTCCCGAGGTCGACCCAACAAAGTGGCGCTTTCTGCAAAGAAACAGGCTTATTGCATCTCACGGCTTGATGACCTTGGTGGTTGAAGCGGCGATGCGATCGGGAGCCCGCAACACGGCTGGCCATGCCTTTGCATGCGGAAAGCCGGTATTTGCTCGCCCCGGGCATGCGGCTTTGCCAAGCTCGCAGGGGTGCAATCAGCTAATTGCTGATGGAATAGCGCAACCAATCTCGAACCCCGCCGAGCTTCCAGCTTTGCTGGCAGGCAACAGCGAGGCTGGCAGGCTTTCAGGTTTTACCTCAAATGAGACTCGTGTCCTAGATGCACTTTCTCGCTTTCCAAGGGCTCTCGAGCGAATTTGTCTAGATTCTGGGCTTTCTGCAGCGGAGGCTCTCGCGACCCTGGGGTCACTGGCTAAGTGCCGAATCGCATTTAGGACGCCGAGGGGATGGATGCTTGGCTAGGTCTAGTCTGTGAGTGTGGTGAATCTCGGGGGACTCAGTTCGGTTCAGGCTCGAGAAATCCTGAAAACTGTCGGTCCAAATCAGATTCAGACCGAGTCCCGCTATTCCACATCGAAGCTCTTGCTCGCTCAATTCAAAGATCCAATTATGTTGCTCTTGCTAGCGGCAACCTCGGTCGCGATGTTTCTAGGTCAAGTAATAGATTCATTAATAATTCTCGGAATTGTAATTCCAACCGCCCTGCTGGGGTTTTATCAAGAGCGTCGAGCTGGCAAGGAGCTAGAGGCGTTACTTGGCAGGGTGAAGGCCACGGCAAAAGTAATTAGAGATTCCAAAACAATCGAAATACCGGTAGATGAAATTGTTCCGGGCGACCTTGTGTCGCTGAGTGTTGGTAGTCAAATACCAGCTGATTTAGAGCTCGTGGAAAGCAATCAATTACTAATCGATGAGAGCGCTCTCACAGGAGAATCTTTCGCAGTCGAGAAGCAACTAACAGACCAAGTATTTCTCGGTACCCACGTTGCCGGTGGCGGAGCAATTGGCCGGGTTATAGCAACTGGAAGTAGAACAAAATACGGTGAGCTAGCCCAGAAACTTGCGACTGCGAATGTGACAACGAGTTTCGAAGAGGGTTCGCTGAAATTCGGCAAGTTCCTGATGCGAGTCATGCT
>JBEEIU010000009.1:0-2511 GCA_041169705.1 Actinomycetota bacterium | reverse complement strand
CAAGACCATTAACCATGGTGGTGTGTGAGTCAGTACCAACGCAGCTGTCCGGATAAGCCTGAAGCTCGCCAGCAACTTCACGAGCCATCACAGTTCGGGCTAGATACTCAATGTTGACCTGGTGAACGATACCGGTGCCTGGCGGAACAACCTTGAAATCATCAAATGCTGTCTGACCCCAGCGCAAGAACTGATAGCGCTCTCCGTTGCGGTTGTATTCGAACTCAACGTTGCGTTCAAAGGCATCTGGGGATCCGGCGACATCAATTTGAACCGAGTGGTCGATAACCAGTTCAGCCGGAGCAAGTGGATTAATTCGCTTCGGGTCTCCGCCTAGTTCGGCAACAGCTTCACGCATGGTGGCTAGGTCAACGACACAAGGAACACCGGTGAAGTCCTGCATGATCACACGAGCAGGAGTAAATTGAATTTCTACGTCAGGTTCTGCACTCGGATCCCAGTTGACCAACGCATTGATGTGCTCAGCGGTAATGTTGGCGCCGTCTTCGGTGCGGAGCAGATTCTCAAGAAGAATCTTTAAGCTGTAAGGGAGAGTCTTTGCATCAACTGAGTTGAGCTTGAAAATTCGGTACTCTTTCGAACCTACTTTTAGAAGATCTGCAGATCCGAAGCTGTTTACCTTTGACATCCTTGTCGTCCCTTACTTTGTTAGATTTCTCAATAAAAATACCACTATTGCCGCGGGTTGATGACTCCACGCACCAGTAGCCAGGTAAACCAAATACACAACGCGTATAGCGGTACCCCCATAGCAATGCGGAAGATTCCAAGTAATTCAGTCTCATTGGCGAAATACAGTGGCACCTGAACCACCAATCTGCCTGAAAATAGAGCCACCCAAACGCCAGTGGCTATCTGAAAGCGCAGCAACTTAGCGCGGTTTGTGCGCCAGCCCTTGTTGTCACCGGTAAGAAGGCCAACAAGGACCCCGATAATTGGCCAGCGAATTAAAATAGACACCAACAGCACTGCCAAATAAGTTGCGTTAGTGAAGAATCCCTGCACGAAGTAGTCGGCGGCATGACCGCCATCCCGTAGCGGTAAGAATGCTGAAATCGCTATTCCAATTGCACCGGCAAGGGCTTGAGTCAAAGGCTTCTTGCGAATCACTTGGATGATTAGGAAAATGGCGCTTATCGATGCAGCAGAGATAACCGAAACAAGAGTCTGCTTGGTGATCGCCAGCACAGAAACAAAAACCATTGCCGGCAGGATAGATTCGACAATTCCTAACCAACCGCCAACGGCGCCAAGCACAGACTGCCTTGAAATACTCAATTCGCCGGCATCGTTGTGCAACCCAAGACGCTTTGCTGCCCCTGGTTTTGAATCCTGTTCAGCCACTAAATTGACCTCGGTGGAGCTACCGTTCCGCCAGGAATGGTTAATGGCAACAAATCTTTTGGTGGTAATGGTGAGTCATCTCGAACTACCACTACCGAGCGGAACAAATCATCGATGTCTGCTGCAGCTTTTGCATCATTGAGCGCGGCTCCACCGATTACTCCGCGAAGGAACCACTTTGGCCCGTCTACGCCGATGAATCTCGCTAGACGGTGCCCTGACTTCTTTCCCGATTCATCAAGCAGTGGAATTTTGGCAAGTAGCTCAGGGCCAAAAGAACCAACTCGCTCCTCAGTATCTCCCCCTTGAAGCTTGATGCTGTCACGCATCTGTGCACGAATCTCGTGCCAAATCCCCTCGGTCTTGGGCGCAGCAAAAGCTTGTAATTGAAGAGAAGAACCCAGGTAATCCATGCTCACTGCAACAATGCGCTGCGAAGCTTCTTCAACCTCTAGACGCATTTGCAATTGGTCTCTGGACGGCACGCGAAGAGAACCAAAGTCCACGTACGGGCGCACCCCCTGAACTTCTGTGATGTCTAGCGGACCAGCCGTGTGTCGGTCTGCCGGTGCAGACTTATCCGCTGCGTAGGCGTCAGTGCTCATTCTTGGATCACTTCTTTCCAGTCGATCCGTGTCCACCTTCGCCGCGATCGCTCTCTGGAAGTCTTTCAACTTCGATGAACTGAGCTCGCTCAACCGCCTGAATAACCAGCTGTGCGATGCGGTCACCAACTTCAATTGCGAAATCTTCATCGGTGGTGTTGTAGAGGTTAACTGCAATCTCGCCGCGATAGCCTGCATCCACTGTTCCAGGGGTGTTCAAGACAGTAATGCCGTGTTTGTGGGCCAACCCAGATCTTGGATGTACCAGAGCAACGTATCCGTCAGGTAGAGCAATTGAGACACCGGTAGGAACCAAAGTTCTTCCGCGGGCCGGCACGACTGCAGCAACTCTAGATCGCAAGTCCGCCCCCGCATCTCCTGGCTGGGCGTAGGTAGGCATGAAGCCATCTTGGGCAACGATGAGGACTGGCAGATTCTTGTTCACGGTAAGAGCGTAATCTAAGAGCATGAGCAAAATGGCAGCAACTCAGGTTGGATATCACGAGAGAGTGACTCCAAAATGGACCAATTTCCTGCCCTT
>JBEEIU010000008.1:0-3419 GCA_041169705.1 Actinomycetota bacterium | reverse complement strand
CGCAAGGGAGCTCAAGCACTATCGGTTCGCATTATTGAGGTGCCAACACTTTCAGCAACAAACCGCAAGCCAGCTGAGGACCTCGCGATCATTACCGAAGATCTGATCCGACTTTTGGACCAAATTGGTGGAGACCTGAAGCGCGGAAAGTATCCTGCCGAGCAGCACGGCCGCAAGGTAGCAGCTTTGCTTCGCAAGGTAGCGGACGAACTTGACGTCTGATAGCAAATCTTTAGCGCTTCAGGCACTCAAAGATTTTTGTGAACCTGGAAGCTTTGGCGATTTTGCTTCAGAAAAAGAAATCTCTAAAGATCACATAGAGGTTCAGTTCCACTCTGCTCTGCCTGCCTATAAAAACTGGTTGTGGACTGTGGTTCTCACTCGCGTAGACAAAAAGAGTCCATTCACAATTTCCGAAATAGTTTTAGTGGCTGGTGAGAATGCACTGCTCGCTCCGCCCTGGACCCCTTGGGCCGAACGCTTGGCTGAATTTAGAAAACAATTGCGCGAAGAGGGCAGAGCTGCGACCGATGCTGAAGCCGATGCAATTATTCAAGGTCTCACCGGAGGAGAACCAGCGGAACCAAAAGCTCCACCCAAGGTGAGAGTTCGTCAGAGAAGAATCAGAGTGGTTGAAGAGGGCTCAGTCCCTGCGAACGATGAACAGTCCGATAAAGCCCAAGGCGATTCCGACACCGCAAGTGCTGAGCCAAAAACTAAAGTTCGCACCCGCAAGCCCAGGGTTGAGAAGAAGAAGGAAAAGAGCAGTAAGCCAAAGTCCGATTCCGATAAGTAGCACAACCTTTAGGTTGACCTTCATTGGTTCCGGATCTGGATTTCTCTTGGATGGCTTTACGAATAGCTTCACAGCTGCCCCACCACGTAATCGATTGAACGCAAAAGTTGTTCAACATCGCTACTTTCGGTGGCAGTGAAAGTAGCTACGCGCAATTGGTTCTTACCAAGTTTGCGGTACGGGTCGGTGTCGACGATTCCATTGCTTCGTAGAATCTGGGCAATCTCCAGAGCGTCAATTTCTTCCTTGAAATTCACCGTCACCACTACCTGGGAGCGGTGCGAAGGGTCTTCGACGAATGGGTAGGCGTATTGAGACGCTTCTGCCCAGTCGTAAATCAACTTTGAGGTTGCCTTCGTTTTCGCATCCGCCCAGCGAAGACCACCGGAGCGGTTCATCCAGCTAATTTGATCCGCGAGCAAAAACAGCGTAGAGATTGCAGGAGTATTCAAAGTTTGGTTCAGTCTGGAATTATCTAGTGCGGTTTTTAGGCTTAGAAATTCTGGAATGTATCTTCCGCTCGCTGCAATTTTTTCAATTCTGTCTACCGTCTTTGGCGAAACTAGCGCTAGCCATAGACCACCATCACTCGCGAAGTTTTTTTGTGGTGCGAAGTAGTAGCAGTCGGTTTGTTTTGCATCAAACCAAATTCCGCCTGCTGCACTGGTTGCGTCAGTGAGCATCAGTGCGTTTTGGTCTGCACCACTAACTCTCTCAACTTCGGTTACAACTCCGGTGGAAGTCTCGTTGTGCGGATAAACATATAAGTCCACGCCCGCTTCGGCTTGGAAACTAGCTCTGGTGCCGGGCTCTGCTTTGTTTACGGTTGGGCTTTCTAACCACGGGGTCTTCAAAGCATTTGCAAACTTTGCACCAAATTCTCCATGCACTAGAGCCTGTGCTTTTTTCTCAGCGAGCGAGAATGCAGCGGCGTCCCAAAATGCTGTGGAGCCACCATTACCCAAAATGATTTCGTAGTCGCTTGGCGCTTGGAAAAGTTCCATAAGCCCTTCGCGAATCTCTCCCACCATGTTCTTGATGGGTGCTTGCCGGTGAGAAGTTCCCATGAGTTTTGAACCAAGGCTTGCAAAGTTCGAAAGCTGTTCATCGCGAAGCTTGGATGGACCACAACCGAAACGTCCGTCTTCGGGCAATAGCTCTTTTGGGATCACAATCTGGGGCATGCCCAAAGTTTAGCCACCCCAAGTTGGGTAGTCTTTGAGCGTGCGATTGCGAGGGAGCAGATGACCGATCTAATCGACACCACAGAGATGTATCTCAAGGCGATTCTGGAACTTGAGGAAGAGAACATCACTCCAATGCGCGCTCGAATTGCAGAGCGCCTGGAGCACTCGGGGCCAACCGTCTCACAGACCGTGGCCCGCATGGAGCGCGATGGGCTTTTGACGCTGGCTGATGACAGACAGTTGCAATTCACGGATCAGGGCAGACAAAAGGCCATCGAGGTGATGCGCAAGCATCGACTGGCCGAGCGTCTCCTGGTAGATGTAATCGGACTGGACTGGGAATTGGTTCACGAGGAGGCCTGTCGCTGGGAGCACGTGATGAGCGAGCAGGTTGAACACCACATAATCAGGCTTCTAGCAGAGCGAAACGTGTCTCCATTTGGGATGCCAATTCCAGGGCTTGAGCTCCTGGGGCTGCCCCCGGCCCAGTATCCAAACGTTGAATCGGTGGCTCAAACTGGGGAAAATCTGGCTATTTTGAGCCGAATCGGGGAGCCAATCCAGCTAGATATTGAGCTTTTGAGGCAATTCAGAGACCTTGGGTTGACCCCCGGAACCCCCATAAACATTGGAAAAGAGGGGGATGGGTGGCTAATTACCCCGGAAAATGCCTCCGAGGGGCTGATTTTGGACCTGGAAATTGCCAGCCACGTGTTTATTACGAAACGCTAACGGCGTTTATACTTCTGGGGCGGAAGTTCCAATGAGGTTTTCGGAGGATTCCATTTGAGTGCATCAACCCGCAGGCAAGCGCACGACTCGCGTCGATCGCGCAAGCACGCAGAACGAAAAGTAAAGGCCCAGAAGGGGCACCCTTTCCGATCTGTTGCAACCATGGTGGCAGCCACCGGGCTTTTTGCTACCTGCGCTCTTCCTTCCTACGGATTTGACCCAGAGACTACGGCTCTGTCCGGACTAACCACAGATCACACTCAACTAGAAATTTCTGCTCCCGCACAGGGGCTTTCTGTCGCAGCGGTGCGCGCTGTGGAATTTACCCGCGGCGACTACGAGCCGGCCGATGCATCCGAGTTCGAAGTTCGTTCCGCGAGACGCTCTTATAACGGACCGGTCATTGAGGACTATCTACTAAACCCAAGATTCAGTTCGGTTACATCGGGCAACCTGATGCGAGCCGCCGCTGAACTAGTTGGCACCCCTTATGTCTTTGGTGGCGACTCGCCCGCCGGAATCGACTGCTCCGGGTATGTGATGTTTATCTTCTCCCAGTTCGGAATTGAACTTCCCCACAGCGTTTACCAGCAGGCCAAGTTGGGTCGAAAGATTAAGTTGGCAGATGCAGTTCCGGGCGACATCGTGATTTTCAATGACCACAGCCACAACGGAATTTACGCCGGAAATGGCAATTTCTACCA
>JBEEIU010000007.1:0-12948 GCA_041169705.1 Actinomycetota bacterium | reverse complement strand
AAGTGGCGCAGCCGATCAAATTAGCTTGGTAAAGACACTAATTGAGGAGCTTGCAGCCCTGATTCGCTCTGGAGCAAAGCCAGATGAGCGTTCAGTCAGTGAAGCTGCGAAGATTCTTCTGGAAGACTCAAGCGCCAAGCCAAGCAGGATATTGGGTGCAGGGGTAATCAACACCCCAGGTAAATCTGTTCGAGCGAAAACGGCCGGACAAAAGAAGTATCTCGAGGCTATCGATGAGCACACAGTAATCTTCGGCATTGGACCCGCGGGTACCGGAAAGACTTACCTTGCCGTTGCGAAAGCGGTAGAAGCGCTATACAGCAAGCAAGTAAGCAGAATTATCCTGACCCGTCCTGCAGTTGAGGCGGGAGAGAGACTTGGATTCTTGCCTGGTACTTTGAGCGAAAAGATTGACCCCTACCTTCGCCCCTTGTTCGATGCACTTCAAGAGATGCTGGAGCCTGAGGCAACCAACAGAATGTTGCAGTCTGGAGTGATCGAGGTGGCCCCACTTGCATATATGCGTGGTCGAACACTAAACGACTCCTTTGTGATTCTGGATGAAGCTCAGAACACAACGAGCGAACAGATGAAGATGTTTCTAACTCGACTTGGTTTCAACTCGAAGATGGTGATAACTGGCGATGTTACTCAGATTGACTTGCCTGGCGGAAAATCTGGGCTAAACAGTGCTACTCGAATTCTCAAAGACGTCGAGGGTCTACACATAGCAAAGCTAAGTGCTCAAGACGTGGTTCGGCACGAACTGGTCACTCGAATCGTCGAAGCATACGATGCTGATGGGCAAAGCTCATGACGATTGAAATTTCCAATGAATCAGCCGAGTCGGTTGATTTGCCAAGAGTGCAAAGACTTGCGGAGTTCGTTCGTAACTATTTAAAACTTCACCCTGCAACGGATGTGGGAATAGTTTTTGTCGATGAAGAACCGATGACCGAACTACACATTAAGTGGATGGATGAGCCGGGTCCTACGGATGTCCTCAGTTTCCCAATGGATGAGTTGAGACCTGGAACTGAGGAGAACCCTTCGGCAGAGGGTGTGCTTGGTGACATCGTGGTTTGCCCACAAGTCGCCAAGAAACAAGCTGAGACTGCCGGGCACGCCGCGATCAATGAAATATTGCTTCTTGTGACCCACGGCATGCTTCATCTTGTTGGTTTTGATCATGCCGAACCAGTAGAGGAAGCAGAAATGTTCGGGCTTCAGAAGCAAATCCTCGCGGACTATTACCAATCGGAAGCGCTAAATGTTTGAGTTCCTGTTTGCAGTTATTGCACTGATGACCCTGTCTGCCCTCGGTGCCATTCAAGGGAATCTGGAGAAGGAAGAGGACTCGCGTGCAAGTGCGGTCTCACTAATGAGGCTAATCCTCATGACTTTATTTGCGGCCTCAATCTTTTCATCCCAGATATTTAGCTACCCTTTCTTCGCGATTCTTGCTGCGCTGATTCTTGTGGTATTTACTTTTCAACAATTCGCTGGCAAGGCTCTCGCCAACTCAAAGTATGGACAGCAACTAACTCTAAAGTACGACTCCTTGATCACTAAATTGTCCAACCTGGTGTCACCACTTCGCTTGACTGTGCCAACCCCAGCCGAGGAGTTTGAGCAAGATCTTATTGATTCTGTAGAGGAGTTCTCTGAAACGGTGGTCCGCGAGGTTATGGTTCCTCGTGTCGATTTAGAGGTTGTAGATCAGGACCAGACCCTCGAAGAGGCCCTAAGTGTGTTTATTGCTTCTGGGTATTCCAGGCTTCCAGTGGTAGGGGAGAGCGTCGATGATGTGGTTGGCGTTCTTTATCTAAAAGACCTAGCTCGAGTCACTCACCAAGATCCCGCATTGCTGAGTAAAACGACCGCGAAACAAGCTGCGCGAAAGCCTCTTTTCACTCCAGAAACAAAGCCTGTTCATGAGCTACTGCAGGAAATGAAGCTTTCCAAGACACAGATTGCGATTGTCTCTGACGAGTATGGCGGAGTCGCCGGAATCGCAACCATGGAAGATTTGATCGAAGAAATAGTTGGTGAGATTTCGGACGAGTACGACCGCGAGGGAGAGGACTTCGAACTCGTTGGCAAAGATCAATACCGAGTCGATCCGCGAGTTACTCTCGCCGAGTTGGAAGAAAAGTTTGAAATCGAAATTGATGACCCAGATGTCGACACCATCGGAGGTCTGTTTTCTAAAGCTCTAGGTGAACTACCAAGGGGCGGAGAGATCGTAGAGATACACGGCCTGGAACTCGTTGCCGAGCGAGTGGAGGCCAAGAGACAAAGGATCCTAAGCATCTTGGTTCGGTTAGCAGATCGGTCGCAGCGTGACGACTGATTTCCGTTCTGGATTCGTGAGTTTCGTTGGTAGACCAAATGTCGGTAAGTCAACTCTGACCAACTCACTGGCTGGAGAAAAGATTGCCATCACCAGCAGCAAACCTCAAACTACTAGACGCGCTATCCGGGCCATTGTTAACCGCCCTCTAGGACAACTGATCTTGGTCGATACACCTGGAGTTCACAGACCCAGAACACTGCTTGGTGAACGACTCAATGACTTGGTTTCAACTACTCTGTCGGACGTTGATGTCATTGCATTTTGCTCACCGGCAAACGAGCCGATTGGTCCCGGTGACCGTCACATCGTGGCAGACCTTGACAAATATCCAAAAGCAAAGCGAATCGCGATTGTCACCAAATCCGAAACTGTGTCTCGAGAAAAGCTAGCAAATCACCTTCTTGAAGTATCGAAACTTTCAAATTGGTTAGAAATAGTTCCTGTTTCTGCAAAGACAAATGATCAGGTCGAACTGTTGGCAGATTTACTGATTCGGTACTTACCGGTATCCGTAGCGTTGTACCCGGACGATTTGGCAACCGAAGAGTCGGAGGAGATGCGAATTTGTGAACTCGTTCGCGAAGCTGCCCTCGAAGAGGTGAGCGATGAGCTACCCCACTCCCTCGCGGTAACTCTGGACGAAATCACCTATCCCGAAGGCGAAAAGCCTCAGGTTCACGTGAGCTTGTGGGTTGAGCGCGACAGCCAAAAGGGCATCATGATCGGCCATAAAGGTTCGCGGCTCAGGGATATCGGCTCGAAGGCCAGGGGGGAGATTCAGCGGCTCATGGGCCAGCCGGTCCACCTGGCGATTCAGGTCCGAGTAGCGCCAGATTGGCAGCGAAACCCCAAACAGCTTGGCAAGCTAGGTTTCTAGCAATTTCTCAGCGCGCAGTGCTAGCCTTGAACTAATGCACCAGTTTCTCCTGCTTAGTGGCCGCGACGAGGCCTAATCGGCCCCGACTCGTCGCGGAGCTTTCTAGCGGCCAGCCCCTCAAACCAAAAAGCGGAGAAAAAATTGGAAAATAAGCAAACCCCTTCAAAGATGCCTTTCGGCCGGTACACGCCATTTCATGAGCAAATCAAGGTTGAACTGCCGGACCGAACCTGGCCAACAAAGCGAATATCCAAGGCACCACGCTGGTGTGCCGTGGATCTTCGGGATGGTAACCAGGCTCTGATTGACCCGATGAGCCCGGAGCGCAAGCTCAAGATGTTCCAGCTTCTGGTCAAAATGGGCTACAAGGAAATTGAAGTTGGTTTCCCCTCTGCTTCCCAGACGGACTTCGACTTTGTTCGCATCCTGATTGAGGAAAACCACATTCCTGATGATGTGACTATTCAGGTGCTCACTCAATCTCGTGATCACTTGATTGAGCGAACCTATGAGTCACTAAAGGGTGCAAAGCAGGCGATTGTCCACTTCTACAACTCCACTTCAGTTCTGCAGCGCCGAGTGGTCTTTGGTTTGGACAAAGAGGGAATCAAAGAGATTGCAGTGAACGCCGCAAAGAAGTGCCTTGAGCTAGAGGCGATGGTTCCGGACACGAAGATCTTCTATGAATATTCACCCGAGTCTTACACGGGAACCGAACTTGAGTATGCAGTCGAAGTTTGTAATGCGGTGGCTGCAGTTATTAAACCGACGCCTGAGCGCAAAATGATCATGAACCTTCCCGCCACTGTGGAAATGATCACTCCTAACGTATACGCCGATTCAATCGAGTGGATGTCAAGAAATCTGGAGCCAAGAGATTCAATTCTGCTTAGCCTTCACCCGCACAACGACCGCGGTACCGCAGTTGCCGCGGCAGAACTTGGCTACATGGCAGGAGCTGACCGAATCGAGGGATGCCTTTTCGGAAACGGAGAGCGCACAGGCAATGTTGATTTAGTAACTCTGGGCCTAAATCTCTTCAGTCAGGGTATCGACCCGCAAATTGATTTTTCGAATATTGACGAAATCAAGCGCACCGTCGAATACTGCAATCAGTTACCAGTCCCTGAGAGAAGCCCCTATGGCGGCGACTTGGTATACACAGCATTTTCTGGCTCGCATCAGGATGCAATCAAGAAGGGCTTTGACCATATGCATCGTGACGCCAAGGCTGCCGGAGTGGATGTTGACGACTTGGCTTGGGCCGTTCCATATCTTCCTATTGACCCCAAGGATGTTGGGCGCAGCTACGAAGCTGTTATTCGCGTGAATTCCCAGTCCGGTAAGGGTGGGGTGGCTTACCTACTAAAGACTGACCACAATTTGGATCTTCCTCGAAAATTGCAGATCGAATTCTCCAAGGTGGTGCAAGGTCACACAGACTCTGCCGGCGGAGAGGTTACTTCTGAGCAGCTTTGGGAAATATTTAAGGACGAGTATCTGCCTTCTGATGACGCCTCGAAGAAGTGGGGTCGATTCGAGCTGAGAAAAATGCGAACCGAATCTGACATGGACGGAATAGTTGATCTTGATGTTGTCTTGCGAGATGGGTCCGGGGAACTAACTTCAAAGGGAACCGGAAACGGCCCAATCTCGGCATTTTTGAATGTGCTGGGGCAGCAAGGGGTTGAGGTCAAGCTGCTTGACTACGTTGAGCACACCCTTTCCGCAGGCGGTGACGCCCTTGCTGCGTCCTACATCGAGCTGGACGTTAACGGTCGAGTACTTTGGGGGGTTGGCATTGATGGAGACATCTCGACCGCATCCCTCAAGGCGATTATTTCCGCGATAAATCGTGCGATTCGAAATCAAAAATAAGCATTCGGGCGAAATACTTTTCTAGTGCCCCAGTACCGAGATGAAGCCGTAGTCCTCAGGACTCACAAGCTTGGTGAAGTGGACCGCATTCTCACCCTGTTGACCAAGAATCACGGCCAGGTGCGTGCGGTGGCAAAAGGTGTTCGGAAAACCACGAGCAGGTTTGGCGCGAAGTTGGAACCATTCATGGTCGCGGATTTGCAGCTTTACCAGGGAAAGAATCTTGACACCGTTACTCAGGTCGAATCCCTTGCAAGTTACGGGAAAGAAATAGTCGCCGATTATTCCAAATACACCGCTGCCTCAGCAATTGTCGAGGCAGCTGAGAAACTGACTCGCGAGACTTCTACTTCACAGCATTACGCTTTGCTC
Source organism: Actinomycetota bacterium (assembly GCA_041169705.1). GTDB lineage: Bacteria > Actinomycetota > Actinomycetes > Actinomycetales > Microbacteriaceae > Aquiluna. Next base: position 7,465 of record JBEEIU010000007.1, on the reverse strand, counting down.
TTGGGTGCGCTGCGTGCTCTTGCTCGTTCGGATCACGAAACCAGCCAAGTTCTTGATTCATATTTATTGCGAGCTCTCGCACTTTCCGGATGGACCCCTACCTTTGATGTCTGCACAGTTTGCGAGGTCAATCCCGCAGTAAGTTTTTCAATTCACAGTGGTGCGGTGTCCTGTGCGGAATGCTCGTTACCAGGAGCGGTTCGGCTGGGCGAATCGGGTATTCGGCTACTCGCCGCTTTGGTTGGGGGAGACTGGAAAACCATTGAGTCCGCCTCAGTTCCTGACAAGTCAAACGCGAGTGGGGTAATCTCGGCTTATCTGCAGTGGCAATTGGAAAAAGGATTGAAGTCCTTGAATCATGTGGAGAGAGATTGACCCAGCTATTTGATCCAAATCGGACTGCTCCGAAGTTTCCGGTGGTTCCAAAACACGTTGCTCTTGTTATGGACGGAAATGGGCGTTGGGCAAATCAAAGAGGTCTTACTCGAACTGAGGGCCACAAGGCTGGTGAAGTTGCACTCCTGGATGTTGTTGCGGGTGCTATTGAAGCGGGTGTTTCGCACCTCACGGCTTATGCATTTTCAACGGAAAATTGGAAACGCTCACCCGAAGAGGTTCGATTCCTTATGGGTTACAACAAAGAGGTCCTAAGGAAGCGCAGAGATTTACTCTCAGAGTGGGGCGTGCGCATTTTGTGGTCGGGTCGCAGACCCAAGCTGTGGCCGTCGGTTATAGAAGAGCTTCAAGAGGCCGAGCGCCTCACTGCGAAGAACAAGCGACTCACATTGACAATGGCTGTGAACTATGGGGGCCGTCAGGAGATTCTTGACGCCGTTAATGCCATCTCCCTGAAAGTTGCAAACGGCGAACTAAAGCCAGGTGCCGTCACAGAGCGGCAATTCACTGCCAACCTCTACCTTCCCAAGCTCCCCGATGTGGACCTATTTCTGCGCTCCAGTGGCGAGCAGCGGACGAGTAACTTCCTTCCCTGGCAATCCACCTACGCAGAAATGATGTTCCTACCAACCTTCTGGCCCGATTTCACAAGGGAAACCCTGTGGCAAGCGATTCTCGACTACGGCTCAAGGCAAAGACGCTTCGGCGCCGCGGAGGACTCGCCGCTAAACTAGCCAAATCCCAAATCTGGGTTTCAACTAACACTGGAGACCAATGGCTACCAACAAACTCGACCAAGTTATTTCCTTGGCCAAGCGCCGCGGTTTTGTCTTTCAAGCCGGAGAAATCTACGGAGGATCCCGCTCCGCATGGGACTACGGACCTCTAGGAGTTGAACTAAAAGAGAACATCAAGCGCCAATGGTGGCGTTCAATGGTCACCTCCCGAGAAGACGTTGTTGGTCTAGATTCCTCAATTATTCTGCCCAAAAAGGTCTGGGAAGCTTCGGGCCATGTGGAGGCGTTTGTTGATCCTTTGATCGAGTGCACTTCGTGCCACAAGCGTTTCAGGGCAGACCACCTCGAAGAAGCTTTTGCCGAGAAGAAGGGGCGTCAGCCTGCATCACTGGCGGAGATCGCCTGTCCAAATTGCGGGGGAAAAGACATTTGGACCGAGCCGAAGAACTTCAATGGTCTACTCAAGACGTCTCTCGGACCTGTAGAAGACGAATCAGGGCTTCACTATCTGCGCCCAGAAACGGCGCAGGGAATCTTTGTAAATTTCAATAACGTTTTGAATGCCGCTCGCATGAAGCCACCATTTGGCATTGGGCAAATGGGTAAGAGTTTTAGGAATGAAATTACTCCTGGAAATTTCATTTTTAGAACTCGTGAATTTGAGCAAATGGAGATGGAATTCTTCGTCAAGCCGGGAGAAGACGAAACTTGGCACCAGTATTGGATTGACGAGCGCTATAACTGGTATGTCAACCTAGGCATTAACCCCGAGAACCTCAGACTCTTCGAACATCCAAAAGAGAAGCTTTCTCACTACTCAAAGCGAACTGTGGATATCGAATATCGCTTCGGTTTCCAAGGTTCCGAGTTTGGCGAATTGGAAGGCATAGCAAACAGAACTGACTTTGACCTCAAGACCCACAGCAAGCACTCGGGTGTTGACCTAAGTTACTTCGATCCGACTTTGGAGGAACGTTGGACTCCATTTGTCATTGAACCTGCCGCTGGTCTGACCCGTTCTCTCATGGCTTTCCTTGTCGATGCCTATGCAGAGGACGAAGCTCCAAACACAAAGGGTGGTGTTGATGTGAGAACGGTCCTGCGACTCGACTACAGACTCTCTCCAATTAAGGCTGCCGTCCTACCGCTTAGCAGGCACGATGACCTAAATCCGATTGCTCGCGATCTTGCGAGGGATTTGCGCGGGATCTGGACGATTGACTACGACGACTCTGGTGCCATTGGAAGGAGATACCGACGTCAGGACGAGATCGGTACTCCGTTCTGCATCACGGTTGACTTTGATACTCCCAATGACCAGTCGGTGACAGTCCGGGAGCGCGACACTATGCAGCAGGTTCGCGTCTCCCTTTCGCAACTCAAGAGTTATCTTGCTGAAAGGCTGCTCGGGTAGCTTTGGCTCTCAAATACGGAAAGCACGTCATAGATGTGCCTGTGGTGCTCGCACCAATGGCGGGCATTACCAACACTGCCTTTCGAAGGCTTTGTCGCGAATTCGGCGGTGGACTCTACGTTTCCGAAATGGTGACCTCACGAGCCCTGGTCGAGAGAACAAGCGAAAGCATGAGACTAATCGGCCATCACGAATCGGAGTCAATTAGGTCCGTTCAACTCTACGGAGTAGACCCAAAGACAATTTCAGAGGCTGTAACGATGCTGGTTGCCGAAGATCGAGCAGATCACATCGACCTCAACTTTGGCTGCCCGGTTCCTAAAGTAACTCGGAAGGGCGGGGGCGCTGCTCTGCCATGGAAACGAGACTTGTTTTCCGCGATTGTCAGGTCTGCAGTCAGGGCAGCAGGTGAAGTTCCGGTAACCGTAAAGATGCGCAAGGGGATCGATCAGGATCACCTAACGTTCTTGGACTCAGGTAAGGCTGCAAGGGACGCTGGTGTTTCAGCCGTCGCTCTTCACGGCAGAACGGCCGCTGATTACTATTCCGGTGAAGCCGATTGGAATTCGATTGCGCAATTGCGGGAGTCGCTTCCAGATGTTCAAGTGCTTGGCAATGGGGACATTTGGTCGGCGGCTGACGCCGTTCGCATGATGCGAACAACCGGGGTAGATGGTGTTGTCGTTGGTCGTGGTTGTCTGGGCCGTCCCTGGTTATTTCAAGATCTGCAACTGGCGATTGAGAAGTATTTGGCTGGAGACTTGAATCCGGAAGTTGACATTGTTGCTCCGACGCTTGGCGAGGTTGCGAGGGCGTTTAAGCGCCACGCCGAACTGCTTGTGGAATTCTTTGAAGACGAACAACGAGCTTGTCGCGACATCAGAAAACATGTCGCTTGGTATTTCAAGGGCTATCCGGTTGGCGGGGAGATGCGAGCCAAGCTCGCAACGGTTGAATCTCTGGAGCATATAGATCAATTGCTGGGTCAATTGGATTGGGCGGTTCCTTACCCGGGTGAAGAGGCAGAGGGTCCAAGGGGTAGGCTCGGAGGAGTGAAATCCTGTTCCTTGCCAGAAAACTGGCTCGACTCTCAGGAACTAAGTGAAAGTCACAAAATGCAACTCAACCAAGCAGAGCTATCTGTATCGGGAGGATGACACAAGTGTCAGAAGTTGCAGGTTATAAAGAGGCAGATTTTGAAAGATTTGTCGGTCAGAACAAGTCAACAAATATACGTAGAGGCGAATTTGCTCGCGATAGGGCTCGAGTGCTTCACTCCGCTTCATTTAGAAAGCTAAGCGCAAAAACTCAGGTGCTATCCCCGTCTTCTGGTGATTTTGCAAGAACTCGGCTTACGCACTCGTTAGAGGTTGCGCAGGTCGGAAGAGAGCTAGCCAGCGCCCTAGGAATAGATCCAGATTTGGTTGACATGGCTTGTCTGGCACACGACTTGGGACACCCTCCATTTGGGCATAACGGTGAATCTGCTCTGAATCTCTGGGCGGCAGACATCGGGGGTTTCGAAGGCAATGCCCAAACTTTTCGCCTACTAACAAGGCTCGAACAAAAGGTGTATGGCGAGGATGGTCGCTCCCGAGGGTTGAACCTGACACGAGCGTCGTTGGATGCATCCACGAAGTATCCCTGGCGCCTAAGCGAGGCATCTAATTTTGGCAACACAGTTAAATTTGGTGTTTATGAAGATGATCTTGAAGTTTTCTATTGGATGAGGCAAGGAGCTCCGGAAGGTGCGAAGTGTGTAGAGGCTCAGATTATGGACTTCGCAGACGATGTTGCCTACTCGGTGCATGATTTTGAAGATGCGATTGTGGAAGGCTTTATTGACCCCGCCGCTATTTCTGATAGTTCCTCGCACGATTTCTTGATAGAGGAAATTGGAAAATGGTCCGGTGGCATGTTGGCGGCCGTGCAACTAGAAGAGGCACTTGAGCACCTGAAGCAAAACCGATATTGGCTCGAGACATTTGACGGATCACCTAGGTCGTTGGCTCAGCTTAAGAATCTGACTTCAGACTTAATCGGAAGCTTCGTCTCAAGGACAACTGATTCAATTTTGGAAAACTCTTCTAAGAATTCGCTAACGAGGTTCAATGCTGGGGTGATAATCCCTTCAAAAGTGAGATCCGAAATTGCAGTCCTAAAGGGTCTAGTCGCATACTTCTTAATGACCAAACCCGATCGCCAGGGGTATTACGAAGACCAGAGGCTTCTCCTAATTGAATTGGCAGACGCATTACTTGCCTCCGGGCCGGAGCATCTTGATGCCATAAGTTTGGAAGCTTGGAATCAATCAAGCTCTGATTTCGCCAAAAAACGCGTGATTGTTGACCAAGTGGCGTCACTGACCGATCCTGGGGCAATCGGATTGCACCGCTCACTAGTGGCTGGCAAATAGGATTTCGGTATGCCAAGAGTCAAAGCGAGCGATATTGAAGAGCTAAAGGCCAAGGCAGACATAGTGGAGGTGGTTGGCTCCTATGTTCAACTCAAGCCAGCCTCTGCAGGCTCATTCAAGGGCCTTTGTCCTTTTCACCAAGAGAAGAGCCCAAGTTTCAATGTTCGATCAAACCCAGCGTTCTACCACTGCTTTGGATGTGGAGCCGGTGGGGATGTCTACAAATTCATCCAAGAGATTGAATCCCTCTCCTTTAGTGAGGCAGTAGATCGACTCGCAGAGAAGCTGGGTTATGAGCTCAGCTATGAGGATGGCTCTCCAGAAACTTCGCAGCGATCAAGGCTGCTTGCCGCAAATCAAGCCGCTGCAGAGTTTTATCAGCAAAGTCTTACCAGCAAGGAAGCTTCCACAGCCCGCGAACTTTTACTTCAGCGAGGCTTTGATGCCGAGAGTGCAAAGCGCTTCGGGATTGGTTACGCACCAAAGGGTTGGCGAAACCTAATCGAGTTTCTCGCAGCCAAGGGATTCACCTTGGACGAACTTGTTACTTGTGGACTAGCGATGAAAAGCGACAAGGGTGGCTACGACCGATTTAGAGGAAGAGTTCTTTGGCCCATCAGAGACACAAATTCTCAGGTCATTGGTTTTGGCGCGCGCAAGCTTTATCCAGACGATGAAGGACCGAAATACCTGAATACTCCTGAGACTCCGGTCTATCACAAATCACAGGTGCTGTATGGGCTTGATCTGGCAAGGAAGGCAATCGCTAAGCAAAGACAAATCGTTGTTGTCGAGGGCTACACAGATGTAATGGCTTGTCACCTTGCAGGCATAGAAACAGCAGTTGCGACCTGTGGAACAGCATTTGGGGAAGAGCACATAAAGGTAATCAATCGCCTTTTGGGAAGTGCAACAGAGCAACCAGCGGAAGTTGTTTTCACTTTTGATCCTGATGCAGCTGGAGAGAAAGCCGCTTTGAAGGTCTACGGTGACACTTCTAAATTCAATGCGCTCACTTTCGTCGCAGTTGGTCCAGATGGACTTGACCCGAGTGACCTTCGTCAGCAAAGAGGCGACGATGCACTTCAAAAGATTCTGGAAAATAAGAAACCTTTATTTGAGTTTGTCATTCGCCATCGAATTTCTAAGTTTAATCTGCAGGACCTTGATTCGAGGGTTGCTGCAGCAAGGTCCGCTGCTCCAGTAGTTGCCGACATTGCTGATCCCGCGCTTAGGTCTGGCTACATTCGCCAACTTGCAGAATGGGTAACACTGGGCGTTAACGATGTGAACGAGATTGTCTCGCAGTTTGGAAAAGTAGCTCGGGCAAATGCAGTCGAGGCACTCAGAACTAGTGAGCCTGTTCGACAAGCCACAAGCAATCAAGCAAATCGACAAGAGAGACAGATTCTCGAAGTGATGGTTCAGTTACCCGAATCTTTTACGCCATCTCAACTGCGAAAGATATCGGCTGCGGGTATGGCAGACACAAGTTTTCAAAGAATTGTTGACGGCGTTGCGCAGGTTGCGGGGCAGGAACTGCCAGGGGATTTCCACAACAATCTGCTCAATCAGTTACCAGAGGAATTAGCACCTTTGGTTAGGGAGCTAGCGCTTGCCGAATTGCCGGTGGGGGAGAAGTCTGATTTGGAGAGGTATTCCAAAGGAATCGTCAGGGGTGCCATTATTCAGGCGCTTTCGCGTGAAAAAGAGGATCTTTTGGGAGCTTTACGCAGGCTTGACCCATCCAATCAGGCGGAGGCAATCGCGGCGGTTCAGCGTCAGCTGGTGGAGCTTGAAGCTGAACGACGACAGCTGATGTAGTCGAGGGCAATCTCTGCTAATGTTGTGAGGCGCTTAGCGCCTTTCCTCGGTAGCTCAATTGGCAGAGCATTCGGCTGTTAACCGAAGGGTTCTTGGTTCGAGTCCAAGCCGGGGAGCTTTTCTAAGGGGTAAAGATTCGCAAGACGATTCTCACCTCTGTATCGGTAGGAATAGCTACCGGAATTTACGGCGTATCCTTCGGTGCAATAGGCGTTGCCTCTGGACTCTCGGTTCTTGAAGTCATGTTGCTTTCACTTCTGATGTTTTCCGGTGGCAGCCAATTTGCCTTTGTGGGTGTTATCGGGGCCGGTGGAGCACCCATTGCCGCACTCGCCAGTGCTTGGCTACTTGGAATAAGAAATGGCTTTTACGCACTGCGCATGGCACCAATCCTTTCAATTTCCGGACTTCTGAAGCTTCCCGCCGCTCAACTAACAATCGATGAGTCGAACGCCGTGGCTGCGGCGGAATCTAATCTCAAGCATCAGAAAGTTGGATTCTGGGTAACGGGTGCATCAGTATTTGTTTTCTGGAACTTGGCTACGCTTCTCGGTGCGTTGCTGGGTAATTTGCTGGGAAATCCTGAAACTTGGGGCCTAGACGCCGCTGCCGCGGCTGCATTCCTTGGTCTTTTGTGGCCGAGGCTTAGAGAGATGCCGAGAATTGCCATCGTCGCGT
>JBEEIU010000006.1:0-3117 GCA_041169705.1 Actinomycetota bacterium | reverse complement strand
GGAAAGATGAAGAATGACAAAAGAAATAGGAATTGCAGTTCTTGGACTGGGTTGGATGGGCGAGGCACACTCGCGATCGATGCTGAGAATTCCATCGCTTTTCCCTAAGCGGTCATTCACGCCAAAACTAGTGGTTTGTGCTGATACCGAAGCCAACCGCCGCGAGCGCGCAGTTCGAGATTTTGGATTCCAAAGAGCGGTTGCCGACTGGCACGAGGCGATCAACTCGCCAGACGTGGATGCGGTGTGGGTAACAGCACCAAACATGCTTCACGTCCCAATGATTGAAGCCGCTTGCGCAGCAGGCAAAGCCGTATTCAGTGAGAAGCCAATCGGTGGAAAGCCTTCGCAAACCGTAACCGCCTACAAGGCTGCTGAGAAAGCCGGAGTGCACACAGGTGTTGGGTACAACTACCTCTGGGCACCCCTGGTTTTGCACGCCAAGCACCTCATTGATTCTGGAGCGATTGGGGAGATCACTCACTATCGCGGAAGATTCCTTTCCATGTATGGAAGCGATGAGATGGGCCTTCTCACCTGGCGCTTCATCATGGATCAGGCTGGATACGGAGTGACCAGCGATATCCTTAGCCACTCAGTTTCTCTGGCTCAATTCTTGGTTGGAGATATCAAAGAAGTAATCGGCATGGAAAACACCACAATTCCAAAGCGACCATTGCCCTCTGGAGCGGCCAGCCACTACGGCAGAGGAAAGCCGGAGGATCCAAAGGGTGAAGTTGAGAATGAAGACTTTGCATCTATGCTTTGCCGCTTCGAGAACGGCGCAACTGGAACCTTTGAAGTTAGCCGCACCATGGTTGGACCAGAGAGCCAAAATGCCTTTGAGATTTATGGAACCAAAGGTTCGATTGGCTGGAACTTGGAGAAGCTAAACGAACTACAGTTCTACAAGTTGACCGAGGACCCAAGCTCCGGCTACACCACCATCTTCGGTGGCGACCGTTTCCCATTCCATGCAAACTTCGTCCCAGGCCAAGCAAATTCCATCGGCCTAGAAGACTTTGTTGCAATTGAAGACTTTTCTTTCCTTGAGGCAATGGCAACCGGCAAGCCATTCTCACCTAGCTTCCGAGAGGCCGTTGACGTGGTGAATGTTCAGCAGGCTTTAATTGAGTCTTGGACGTCAAGAACTTGGCAGCCAGTAGTAGACCTAGGAGCGAAGTAATGACATTCGAAACCATTCGACTCACCACAGCAGAGGCAATTGTCCGCTATCTAATTGCTCAACGCATAGAGATTGATGGAGTTAACTCACCGCTCTTTCCAGGAGTGATGGGCATTTTCGGTCACGGAAATGTCACCAGCCTGGGACACTCTTTGGAGACTCATCGCGATGAGCTACCGGTCTGGCGTGGTCAGAACGAGCAGGGCATGGGTCTTGCGGCTGCCGCATTTGCTAAGGCGCAGCGTCGTCAGCAAATTCTGGTTGCCACTTCTTCAATCGGACCCGGAGCAACCAACATGGTCACTGCCGCTGGGGTTGCGATGGCGAATCGTTTGCCAGTGTTGTTCATTGCAGGAGACACCTTCGCTTCTCGACTTCCAGATCCAGTGCTGCAGCAAGTTGAACACTTTGGAGTTCCTTCTACAACAGTGAATGACTCTTTCCAAGCCGTTACTCGGTACTGGGATCGAATCACTCACCCTGCTCAGGTGATTGCATCGTTGCCGCAGGCAGTGGCAACCATGCTTGATCCGGCAGATTGCGGTCCGGCCTTTATTGGGTTGCCGCAAGATGTTGCTGCGGAAGCATATGACTACCCCGTTTCCTTCTTCGAAACTCAACTGAGAACCATTGCTCGCCCTCGCCCTGATCGCGCGCAGCTCAATGCGGCAGCGAAGCTAATTGGAAAGTCAAAGAAACCAGTGATAATCGCTGGTGGAGGTGTGCACTACTCTCGTGCCGAGCAGGAGCTTGCAGATTTCGCCAAGAAGTTTGGAATTCCGGTAGTTGAAACTGTGGCCGGGAAGTCATCACTGCTCGCGTCCCACGAGTGCTACTCCGGACCACTCGGCGTAACGGGTGCCGAGGCTGCCAACGCCGTTGTCAGCCAGGCAGATGTGATTCTCGCGGTTGGAACACGATTAGAAGACTTCACCACGGGCTCTTGGACACTGTTTGCACCAAAGGCCCAAATTGTCGGAATCAATGCCGCCCGTTTTGATGCTGTGAAGCACCAATCCCTTCCGGTTGTTTCAGATGCCAAGGAAGCACTATTGGAGCTTGAAAGTGCTTTAGGTTCTTGGCGATCTGAGGAAAGCTGGACAAAGGAAGCGAGAAGCTTCCGCCCGAAGCTTCAAGCGTTCGTTGACTCCAGAACCAAGGATGACGGAGTCTGGCCACCAAGCTACGCACAGCTAGTTGGTTTGGTGAACGAATCTGCTCGTGAAGAGGATTATGTCCTTACCGCTGCAGGTGGACTGCCCGGTGAACTCAACATCAACTGGATGAGCAAGGGCATCGCAACCTTTGACTGTGAGTACGGCTTTTCTTGCATGGGTTATGAAATCTCAGGTGCTTGGGGCGCATCCATGGCAAGACCAAACGCACAGGTTTACGCGATGGTGGGAGATGGCTCTTACCTGATGATGAATTCGGATATCTACGCTTCCCTATTGTCTGGCCACAAAATGATCCTCGTGGTTTGTGACAACGAGGGTTATGCGGTCATTGAGCGTCTACAGGTCAACCAGGGTGGAGCTTCCTACAACAACATGCTGAAGGATTCCAATGGGACTGGAACCGACATTCGCGTTGACTTCCGCGCTCATGCTGCATCTATGGGTGCAGTGACTTTTGAAGTCAATAGTTTGTCGGAATTCTCCGATGCTCTATCCAAAGCGAGAACCGCTGATCGCACCGCAGTGATTGTGACGAAGGTTCGTGCCGCAGACTTCACCGAAGGTGGAGCGTTCTGGCAGGTTGGAGTTCCAGAAGTTTCTGTGAGATCAACGGTTACTAAGGCGAGAGAAAAGATGGACGCGGGCCTGAAGAACCAGCGTCCAGGCGTCTAGCCTTCCTAACTGCAAGTCGAGAGTCGTGTATCACATTGAAAGCTGAAATCTCACGTACTCGCTTGGTGCTCGCCAGAATCT
>JBEEIU010000005.1:0-4576 GCA_041169705.1 Actinomycetota bacterium | reverse complement strand
GGTTCTGCCACTCGGATCTCTAAGTCCACCAACTTGCCAAGTTTTCCGCCGTCTCTGCCGGTTAGTCCAACAGTTTTTGCACCGGCGGATTTAGCAAATTCGATGGCTCTAATTACATTTTCTGAGTTTCCTGAACCGCTAATTGCAATCACTAAATCATCTTCTTGAACAAAATTCTTAAGGGGCTCTAGCAGAGAAACTTCGTAACCAACATCATTTGAGTAGGCGGAAACTGTAGCCACCGAGTCGTTTAGGCAAACAACCCTGAATCTCTTTTCCTTTTCAAATGATGCGCCCTTGACTAGGTCATTCACCCAGTGCGAAGCTGTGGAGGCCGAACCGCCGTTCCCCATGGTGAAAATTGTTTTTCCAGAATCCCTGGCCGCTCGAAGCAGCTCAATCAACTTCCCAATTGATGCTTGATCTAGCTTGGAAAGATCACCCTGCACCTTGGCAATGTAGTCGGCGATGTAATTCACTTAGCGGAGCTCCTTCGCGCCTAGCAGGACATTGCTCTTACCAAGTTTTGTCAGCTCGAGTTTGGTTCCGGTTGCACTAAGAGTGCTTTTCAGGATTTCCTGCAACGTAGATTCAAGCTTAGAGCCGACATTCGTTATGCCACCGCCAAGCACCATAAATTCGGGGGCTATGAGCTTCAGCGCAATTTCTAGACCCTTCGCGAGATTGCCTGCGTAGGTTTGGAAAAACTTCTCATCCCCAAGTAGTTCACTAGCGGGTTTTCCAAAGTCTTTCAAAATCCAGTAACCACCGCACGCTCGCTCAAGAGTTCCGATGTTTCCAAGTTCATCTGGCTTGCCGTTGGGATCAATTTGGATGTGGCCCAGTTCACCCGCGAGATTATTTTGACCTCGATAGAGCTCACCGTTTAGTACAAGTCCCGAACCTATTCCGGTGGAGATGGTTACATACACCAGGCTTGCTGGCCGGTTTCTAAAGCTCCATTCGCCGAGAGCACCGCAATTGGCATCATTGTCCGCGAGGCATTCGGCATTAAATTTTTCTTTTGCCCATTTTTTGAAAGAGAAGGTTTCCCAACCTGATTTGTGAACCGATTGGCTGACGATTTGGGTAGCGAAGTTCAGCTGCCCACCGAAGCTAACTGCAACTCTTTTGATCTCTGTGCTTTGGGCGCGAACCCAGTTCTCTATTTCGGTGAGGATTTGTTTTGGTTCATCGAAATCCGCAGTAGAGACTTCCTGGAGCGAAACTTCACCGTCGAACCCGAAGGAACATTTTGTTCCACCAATATCAATCAGTAAGAGGCTCACCGCTAAACAATAGCTGTTGGAAATTGTTCTGCGTTCTGTGCACGATTTCGTTGCGATTTCTTGGTTGCCGTAGACTCTTTTTGACCCCCCGTGTGGCGTCACCTCGGCTAAACCCCCCAGGATCGAGAGATAGCAAGGGTAACTGGGCTCTGGCGGGTGCGCGGGGGGTCGCTCTCAGTCAGCTCCCAAATTTCTTTCAAGAGTTGACCAGAAAGGTTCAGTAGCTTCCCCGTATGGCTCTTTCAAAAATTCAAACTTCTCTGTTCGACTCCTTCGGAGATCTTCCTCTTCACCCGCTTGCAGTTCACGGCGCAGCCGTGCTTATTCCGTTATCTGCACTTGCTCTCTTAGCGCTGGCGTTGGTCCCAAAGTGGCGGGCGACTTACTTCCCGCTGACACTTGTTGGCCTGGCGCTTTCCACAGGCGTAGCTTTCGTTGCCAAAGAATCTGGAGAAGCTTTGGCGCAGAAAGTTGGCAACCCTGAACAGCACGCCGCCCTAGGCGATGTTCTTTTCCCAGCATCGGTTGGCATGTTGCTTCTAGGGCTGGCCTTCTTCGCTCTGACGAAAACTAACCGCGCGAAGTGGCAGCAAAACTTTGCGGCTGGACTTGCGGTTTTAGCGGCGCTCTCGGTTGGAGTGCTCACCTACTTTGTTGGCCACACCGGTGCCGAGGCAACCTGGGGCAATCGAGTCTCACAGTCGCAGGGAGAGGAACTGGTTTCCCCAACTGACCCTGCTTCGGTAGATGCTGCTGGAGCACTTACGGCTCAAGAAGTGGCTACGCATAATTCGAAACAAGATTGCTGGACCGTGATTGACGGTCAGGTCTATGACCTCACTTCTTATATAGAGATGCATGCTGGTGGTCCCCTGCCGCTCGAATCGATCTGTGGTAAGGATGGAACGAAAGCATTCTCGAACCAGCATTCAGGCGAAAAGCGACCAGCTGCAGATTTGTCAATGCTCTTGCTGGGACCACTGTCCGGGGTAACTACCACTGAACCGTCCCCAAGCGCTTCCGCAACCGAGACCACTTCGGCTGTCGGTGCGCTAACCGCGGCGGAGGTTGCCAAGCACGCAACCGCAGAGAGCTGCTGGAGTGTTGTTGACTCAAATGTCTACGACCTGACTTCTTACGTTTCCAACCATCCGGGTGGGGCTGCCGTGATTAAGGCGATCTGCGGCAAGGACGGAACCTCGGCATTTACGAACCAGCACGGAACGACAGGTAGACCCTCGAACGCCCTGGCTGGCTTCAAATTGGGAGCCCTGGCCACCGTGGCCGCCGGCGGTTCTTTGCCTACTGCAACCGTGAATCCTGGTGAGTACGAGGAAGAGAACGAAGAAAACGAACGGGACAACGACTAGTTTTCACAATCCCGTTTAGCTGTCTTTGAACTGGCTTAAGCTTGCCTAGTGACCACAGCCCTGTACCGCAGATATCGCCCCGAGGCGTTTAGCGAACTTATTGGGCAGTCCCAGGTGGTTGAGCCACTGATGGCCGCACTTCGTTCGGATCGGGTTCACCACGCATATCTTTTTTCCGGTCCAAGGGGCTGCGGTAAAACTACCTCGGCGAGAATTCTTGCTAGATGCCTGAATTGCGCAGAGGGTCCAACCGATACCCCGTGCGGCAAATGCCCATCCTGCATTGAACTTTCAAAAGGTGGTTCAGGTTCTCTAGACGTTGTCGAAATTGATGCCGCTTCACACAACGGTGTCGACGACGCCAGAGACCTCCGCGAGCGAGCAATCTTTGCTCCAGCAAGAGACAGATTCAAGATTTTCATCCTCGACGAAGCACACATGGTTACAACCCAAGGGTTCAACGCACTTCTAAAGATTGTTGAAGAACCACCTGCCCACGTTAAGTTCATTTTCGCTACAACGGAACCAGAAAAAGTAATCGGAACTATTCGTTCCAGAACTCACCACTACCCATTCCGCTTGGTTCCGCCAGGGGAACTAATGGAGTACCTGACTTCGGTTTTGAAATCCGAAGGATTCAAAGCTGAACCGGGGGTGATGCCGCTGGTTGTTAGAGCGGGCGGCGGTTCGGTTCGTGATTCGCTCTCTCTGTTGGATCAGCTAATTGCAGGAACCGACGGCAAAGAAATTTCTTACCAGCGGGCAGTTGCGCTACTTGGCTTCACACACGACGAACTTCTGAATCAAGTGATTGATGCATTCACTGAATTTGATTCCGCAAAGGGCTTTAGTGCAGTTGATCGAGTAATCCAATCGGGCCAGGATGCCCGCAGGTTCCTAGAAGATCTTTTGGAGAGACTCAGAGATCTGATGCTGGTTGCGTCCCTCGGCAATGATGCCAAGGCAATCTTGAAGGGCATTAGTCCAGAGCAGTTTGATTTGCTCTCCATTCAGGCAAGTCGCTTTGGTTTGCGAGAGCTAACCGATGCCGCAGAGGCAACCAACAAATCCCTCAATGAACTAACCGGAACTTCGAATCCAAGACTGCAGCTGGAATTACTGTGCGCGCGCATACTTGCTCCCGCCGCAAAACAAACCCTGGCTACCGAATCAAAGACCGAAGTGGTCACTTCTAAACCAGCAGCAGCCAAGCCTGCTGCAGTGAAGCCAGCAGAAACTTCTAAGCCTGCAACCAAGACAAAGGTTGCGGTGGGCAATCTCACCACAGCAACATTCAAAGAGCAGTGGCCAGAAATTTTGGAAAAACTTGCGAAGCAATCTCGCTCGGCATGGGCGGTTGCCTTCACAACCAAAGTCTTGGAATATGACGATGAAGTGCTAACGCTCTTGTTCCAAAGCAAAAAAGATGTCGAGGCCTTCAAAGAGTCTTCTGGGTCTTCCGAAGTTCTGCGTCAGGTGATTTTTGAAATTCTCGGAGTAAAAGTGAAATACCGCGCGAAGGTTGCGGATGCCCCAACCCCTCCACCTGCAGTAAAGACAATTCCAAAAAATGAGGATGAATTTTCTGCAGAGGACCAAGAAGCTGAAGAAGAGGAAGTTGTTCCTACTCCGACCACCACAGACACTCCCGAGCGCGCGGGTGAATTTGTATTGCGCGAAGTCCTGGGAGCGAAACCGATTGCGGAAAACCGCTGATGTATGAGGGTGTAATCCAGCAGCTGATTGATGAGCTGGGAAGGCTTCCTGGAGTTGGCCCAAAGTCTGCGCAGCGCATCGCATTTCACCTAATCGAATCCGAATCTGATGTTGCCCAAAAGCTCTCGGAAATACTTCTCGAGGCCAAGGCCAAGGTTCGCTTCTGTGCAACTTGCGGAAACGTTTCTGAGAGCGAGAGTT
>JBEEIU010000004.1:0-6920 GCA_041169705.1 Actinomycetota bacterium | reverse complement strand
CGACACGCCGATTGACAGCTATTCGAAACTTTGTTCGAATAGCTGTTAGTTTTTTCACATCCGCAAACACGGAAGTTATTCACAGATTCGACAAGGGCTCAATAAATGTCGGAGGCGAATCTTAGGTTTACTGCAGTAACGGCGCCAGGCGCCAGGAAGAGGATGGAATGCCAACTGCATCAGAGCGCGAAAAGGCGCTAGACACTGCTTTAGCCCAGATTGACCGCCAATTCGGTAAAGGCTCAGTGATGCGCCTAGGTTCCGAGGAGCGCGCCCCAATCGAATCGATTCCAACCGGCTCCATCGCACTGGATGTCGCCCTCGGCATCGGAGGCCTGCCAAAGGGCCGAATTGTGGAGATTTATGGTCCAGAGTCATCCGGTAAAACCACCCTCGCGCTGCACGCAATCGCGAACGCTCAGCGCAACGGTGGAGTAGCAGCTTTTATTGATGCGGAGCACGCGCTGGATCCTGAATACGCAAAGCTGCTCGGAGTAGATATCGATCAGTTGCTAGTCAGCCAGCCTGACACCGGTGAGCAAGCCCTTGAAATTGCAGACATGCTGATTCGCTCCGGGTCACTGGACGTCATTGTTATCGACTCGGTAGCGGCTTTGGTTCCACGTGCTGAAATCGAGGGCGAGATGGGCGATTCACACGTTGGTCTCCAAGCAAGACTTATGTCTCAAGCGCTTCGTAAGTTGACCGGAGCACTTAGCAACACCAAGACCACTGCAATCTTTATCAACCAGCTACGCGAAAAGATCGGTGTGTTCTTCGGATCTCCGGAGACCACAGCCGGAGGTAAGGCGCTTAAGTTCTATGCCTCGGTTCGTCTGGACATTAGAAGGATTGAAACTCTGAAGGACGGTCAGGACGCGGTGGGTAACCACGTGCGAGTCAAGGTAGTAAAGAACAAACTTGCAGCGCCATTCAAGCAAGCCGAGTTCGACATCATGTTTGGCGAGGGAATCTCTCGCGAGGGTGGCCTTATCGATTTCGGTGTCGAGCAAGACATCGTTAAGAAGTCCGGTGCTTGGTACACCTTCGATGGAGAACAACTTGGCCAGGGTAAAGAAAACTCCAGACGCTACCTCAAGGAAAATCCCGAAGTTGCAAACACCATCGAGCAAAAGATTCGTCACAAGCTAGGAATCGGTGTTCCAAAGGTTGTGGCCGACCTGCCAGAGGTTGAAGCGGATACAACGCCAGCTGCCAAGGCTGCCAAAGCGGTGAATGGCTGAAAAAGAAGTAGCGCCGGAAAAGCTGGAGCAGCGAACTAGAAATGTTTTGCTGCACCAGCTTTCTCGTTCTGCAAAGACTGAATCCCAGCTTCGTCAGATCCTAATAAAGCGTGAAATTCCCTCAGAAATTTTCGAACCTATCATTCAAAGATTCGTCGAATCGCAACTAATTGATGACCTAGCTTTTGCGAAAGGTTTCGTTGCATCTCGAGTGGCACGTGGCGGTAAATCTAGATCCGCTATTGCTCGCGAGCTTGCCCGCAAGGGAGTTTCTTCCGATTTGATTGAGACCGCTCTCGAGGGAATCGACGCCGAGTTCGAACTCGAGACCGCGACAGCACTTGCTCAAAGCAGATTGAGAAGGATGTCTAGTCTTGAGCCGCAGGTAGCTCAGCGGCGCTTGACTGGCCTGCTGCAAAGGCGCGGGTATAGCTCCTATGTGATCTCACAGGCCCTTCGCAAGGCAACCCTCGAGGGCTAAAATTGGGGCGATGTCCCTGACCTACGAAGTCCGTACTTACGGCTGCCAAATGAACGTTCACGACTCTGAACGTATTACTGGCCTGCTCGAGTCTGCTGGCTATGAAAAAGCTGAGGGCCAGGACCCCGATTTGGTTGTCTTCAATACCTGTGCTGTTCGTGAGAATGCGGACAACAAGCTCTATGGAAATTTGGGAATGCTGATCACTAAGAAGGAGGCAAACCCGAACTTGCAAATTGCGGTTGGGGGTTGTCTCGCTCAAAAAGACCAGGACACCATTTTGAAGCGTGCGCCGTGGGTGGATGTGGTCTTTGGTACGCACAACATGGGTTCGCTGCCTACTCTGTTGGAGCGCGCTCGACACAACCGAGAGGCGCAGGTCGAAATTCTTGAGTCGCTAGAGGTCTTTCCCAGCACTCTGCCTCAAAAGCGCGAATCCGCTTACTCCGGATGGGTTTCCATTTCCGTTGGTTGCAACAACACCTGCACCTTCTGCATAGTGCCGTCGCTGCGCGGAAAAGAGAAAGATCGGCGTCCAGGAGAAATCCTTGCCGAGGTGCAGGCTCTTGTTGATGACGGAGCCATTGAGGTCACCCTGTTAGGTCAGAACGTCAATACCTACGGAGTCGAATTTGGTGACAAGGGAGCCTTTGCGAAACTACTCAGAGCCTGCGGAGAGATTGAAGGTTTGGAAAGAGTCCGATTCACTTCTCCACATCCTGCTGCATTCACCGAAGATGTAATCGAAGCTATGGCGCAGACTCCGAATGTCATGCCGCAATTACATATGCCACTTCAGTCTGGCTCGGATGCAATCTTGAAGGCAATGCGCAGAAGCTAT
This sequence comes from Actinomycetota bacterium, assembly GCA_041169705.1. Taxonomy (GTDB): domain Bacteria; phylum Actinomycetota; class Actinomycetes; order Actinomycetales; family Microbacteriaceae; genus Aquiluna. The sequence goes on along the minus strand of JBEEIU010000004.1, from coordinate 4,354 downwards.
AGAGCAGATAAGTATCTGGGGATCATCGATCGAGTTCGAGAGAGCATCCCAAATGCAGCCATCACTACAGACATCATCGTTGGATTTCCCGGAGAAACAGAACAGGACTTTGAGGACACACTCGAGGTTGTCAGAGCTTCGCGCTTCTCTGTCGCATACACCTTCCAATACTCAATTCGGCCAGGGACCCCTGCTGCCGAAATGGACAATCAGATTCCCAAGGAAGTCGTTCAAGATCGATACGAACGATTACTTGCAGTCGTGAACGAAATAGCCTGGCAAGAGAATCAGAAACAAATTGGCTCAGAGGTTGAAGTTTTAGTTGCAACCGGTGAGGGCAGAAAAGATGCTGCCACTAACCGATTCTCCGGAAGAGCAAAGGACAACCGCTTGGTTCACTTCGAGGTCCCAGAGGGGGAGTTGCCACCCAGACCCGGGGATGTTGTCACGACAAGAATTACAAAAGCTGCCCCGTATCACCTGATAGCGGATATCTCAGAAGGTGCGACTTACTCATTGCGAAGAACTCGCGGAGGCGATGCTTGGGACAGAAGACAGGCAGAGAGCTGCGGAGTCCCGGCACCTAGTTATGCCCCCTCGGGTAAGAAGTCCCTGGGCCTAAGCGTCAAGACAAAAATTGGCGTTTGAGATTTTGGCAATTGTGGGCCCGACCGCATCTGGCAAGTCGGACCTCGCAATTGACTTAGCCAAACAATTCGCAAATCAAGGCACAACCTGCGAAATTGTGAACGCAGATGCGATGCAGCTATATAAATACCTGGATATCGGCACTGCAAAAATTTCGAAAGAGATTCGCAAGCAGGTTCCACATCATCTGATCGATGTATTCGAGCCGTCCGAGGAAGTTACGGCACTTCAGTATCAAAAACTCGCCCGGGAAAAGATTGAAGAAATCATCAATCGGGGAAATTTACCAATTTTGGTTGGCGGCTCAATGTTTTACATTTCCGCCGCTTTAGATGGTCTGGAGTTTGCTCCCACCAATCCTGAAATAAGAGACGCACTTGAGCGTGAGCAATCCGAGATTGGCCCCCTCGCGATGCACGAGAAGCTTCAGAAACTTGACCCCGAAACGGCTAAAAAAATTCCAGCCAACAACCTACGAAGGGTTGTCCGGGCACTCGAGGTAATTGAAATCACAGGCCAGCCTTATAGCGCTTCGCTGCCAGAGCCGAGTTATTGGAGACCCACGCTTCAGATTGGCATAGCGGTTGATCGAGAGTTACTCAAGCAAAGAATCTCGGCCCGCGCTGAAAAGATGTGGGAGCTTGGGCTTTTAGATGAAGTTAGAAATCTTGCTTCAAGGGGAATCCAGCTTGGCAGGACCGCAAGGGTTGCTATTGGTTATGAACAGGCTCAAAGACAGTTGGCCGGTGAGCTTTCTCAAGAAGAAGCGATTGAAGAAACAAACTCCCTCACCGCTCGTTATGCGCGTAGACAAATGTCATGGTTTCGCAGAGATAAAAGAATTCACTGGGTCAAAACTGGGCCTGAGCTTACAGCCCAAGCGCTTGAGCAAATTAGGCTGGAGCGATGAAGTTGGAATTCACCAAGGGGCACGGCACTGGTAATGACTTCGTGCTGGTCTATAACCCTGTTGGCGAAATTTCGCTGAGCGATCAAGAGATTGCTTTTCTTTGCGACAGACACTTCGGCGTGGGAGCAGATGGTCTGATCTTCGTAACCCAAACCAAGAGCGCTTCAGAGGTTAGGCACCTACTCGATGAAGAGCCAAACGCAGAATGGTTCATGGACTATCGAAATGCAGATGGATCCAAGGCCGAGATGTGTGGGAATGGTATTCGCGTATTCGCGCAGTATTTAGTCGATCAGAAATTGGTCAAGCTTGTCGATGGACAAACTTTGCCCGTTGCTACTCGGGCGGGAGTAAAGGACCTAACCCAGGGAAAGTCAGGATTCGCAGTTGATCTGGGCAGATGGAAAATTGAGGAAACCGAATACCTAGTCAAAGCGGAAGGCCTCAGCGTTGCAAGACCGGCTCTTTCTCTGAATCTGGGCAACCCTCACCTGGTGGTGGCGCTGGCCGATCTCAAGGAACTAAAAAACCTAAAGCTTCACACTGGACCGATTCTTGAGCCGGTTCCGAGTGCAGGTGCCAACGTCGAGTTTGTAGTGGTGTCTGACCCGCTGATCAAAGATGGCGTTGCCCACATCTCGATGCGCGTTCACGAACGTGGTGTAGGGGAAACCCTGAGCTGCGGAACAGGAGTTGCAGCGGCAGCGCTGGCAATTCGCCACTATGCCGGAAACGGACAAAATCACTGGAGAGTTTCAGTTCCGGGTGGGGACTTAGGTGTTCGCATGTTCCCTACTGAGGATGGAGAACACGTTTCTATATCCGGGCCGGCGATTCTTTCGTTTAGCGGTTCAATCGAGCTTTGATGCTCTGATAATTCGATAACCCTTTTCGGTTCCGATTCTCTCCACTTTCAGTTCGGGAAACTCATCAGCTAACCATTTGGTAAAAGAGTCTGCGCCCAATTGTTTCTGCACCACCAGCGTCGCACTTCCACCCGGTCTCAGCCTTGGCAACCAGGTCCGCATGAGGGTGTGAAGAACTTCTTTTCCCACGCGAATCGGAGGGTTGGACCAGATTTGATTGAAGGTTTGATCGGCTGATATCTCTGATTCCGTTACGGCCATCACGTTACCCAAGTTCGCAGCCTTGGCATTGAGTCGGGTCAGTTCGAGGCTGCGCTGGTTTATATCAAGCGCCCAGACTTTTGTGGCGGGATAAAGCTTTGCGATTGAAATCGCAATCGGACCCCAGCCACAACCTATGTCCAGAACATCGCCGGATACATCGTCAAGGTATCCAAGTAGAGCTTTGGTCCCCGCGTCTAGTCGAGTTGCCGAGAAAGTACCCGAGCTTGCCTGCAACTTGAAAAGCGTGTCTTGAACCGTAAATTCGACAGACCGCAGCTTGGACTCAATAGCTGGATTTGAGGCGAAGTAGTGCTCGGACATAAATCAAACCTATTACGGCCTAGGGTTTAACCAATGGAGCCAGAGAGCAGACTTGAGCGAATACTACGTCGCGGAGCCTCTGCGCCTATTTCAGAATACGACGGCGATCAGCTAGAGCTTCAGGAACGTGAGTCGCTTCGTCGAGTCGCTGGACTATCAACAGAACTCGAGGACATCTCCTCGGTTGAATACCGACAGCTCAGACTTGAGAAAGTCGTGCTCATTGGAGTTTGGGGTAGCGGGACTGTAACTGCCGCCGAGAATTCACTTCGTGAGCTTGCCGCACTTGCTGAGACTGCCGGAGCCGAGGTCCTAGACGGGGTACTGCAGCGCAGGGCATTTCCAGACCCCGCGACGTATTTTGGAAAGGGTAAAGCCCAAGAGCTTAGAGATCTGGTTAGAGCCGTCGGCGCAGACACTGTGATCGCTGACACCGAGTTGGCTCCTTCGCAACGAAGGGCACTCGAAGACGTGGTTGGGGTAAAGGTGGTTGACAGAACCGCCATCATCCTGGACATTTTCGCGCAGCACGCAAAAAGCCGTGAGGGTAAGTCGCAAGTCGAACTCGCTCAGCTCGAATACTTACTTCCTCGACTAAGAGGCTGGGGTGAATCGATGTCCCGCCAGGCTGGTGGTCAAGCGGCGGGTGGTGTCGGTATTGGATCTCGTGGACCGGGTGAAACCAAAATCGAGCTCGACCGACGAAGAATTAATACACGAATGGCAAAGTTGCGTCGCGAAATTGCTGAGATGAAAAAGGCGCGAGACACAAAGCGATCTGCCAGAGAAAAATCCCGCATCCCACAGGTTGCAATCGCCGGTTATACAAACGCTGGAAAATCTTCACTTCTGAACCGAATCACCAAAGCTGGAGTGCTCGTCGAAAATGCTCTGTTCGCTACTTTGGATCCGACGGTTAGAAAACACCAAACTCCGGATGGTCGCGAGTACACAATTGCAGACACCGTTGGATTCGTGAGGTCTCTCCCGCACCAACTAGTTGAGGCCTTCCGTTCAACTCTGGAAGAGATTTCTCATGCTGACCTAATTCTTCACGTGGTGGATGCTTCCGATCCAGATCCGATTGGTCAGATTGCTACCGTACGACAGGTAATTTCGGAAGTTGAAGCCAGTGCCGTCCCCGAGTTAGTTGTGCTCAACAAAGCAGATTTGGTCTCGGAGGAGACTCAAGTGCGACTGCGCGGCATGATTCCAGGAGTGATGTTGGTTTCGGCACGAACCGGATTGGGAATGGAAGAACTTGAAGCAGCCATCGCTCAGCTTCTTCCGAAACCTGATCAGGAATTTTTCGGAGTGATTCCTTACTCTCGCGGAGATCTTGTTT
>JBEEIU010000003.1:0-6423 GCA_041169705.1 Actinomycetota bacterium | reverse complement strand
AGAGGGCCGAGAGATACCTACGGATAGCCTTTACAATCCCAAAGTTTTGACCCCTCAAAGGGTAGAATTTCAGGGTTAGTCAACCCGAATTTAAATCGTGATTTCTATTGCGTTGTTCTGTGGAACTAACAGAAAGAGCAATTGAATATGAGTGAAAAAAAGAAGTATGACGCTGGCGCCATTCAGGTGCTAGAAGGCCTCGAGGCAGTTCGCAAACGCCCAGGCATGTATATCGGTTCAACCGGTCCCAGGGGTCTTCACCACCTGGTCTATGAAATAGTCGACAACTCTGTAGATGAGGCGCTCGCGGGCTACTGCGACAACATCCAGGTTGTAATTACCAAGCAGGGCCACATCCGGGTTTCGGACAACGGCCGAGGCATCCCGGTTGACATGCACCCGGTGGAAAAGAAACCAGCCGTTGAGGTGGTTCTAACTGTGCTCCATGCCGGTGGAAAGTTTGGCGGCGGCGGATACGCGGTGTCCGGCGGTCTCCACGGCGTGGGTGCCTCGGTTGTAAACGCCCTCTCGACCAAGCTCTCGGTTGAGGTTCACCGCGAGGGATTTGTCCACAGCATGAGCTTTACAATCGGTGTTCCCGATGCCCCACTCAAGAAGGGCGCCAAGACCGACAGAACCGGCACAACTATTGAATTTGTGCCAAATCCAGAGATCTTCGAGACCGTGGAGTTTGACTACGAGACCCTCAGGGCCCGTTTCCAGCAGATGTGCTTCCTCAACAAGGGCTTGAGAATTAGCCTGCAGGACGAGCGAGACGGCCGCAACGACAGTTATCACTACGAAAGAGGCCTGATCGACTACGTGGAATACCTAAATTCCGCTAAAAAGGTCGAGGTTGTCCACCCAGACATCATTTCTATAGAGACCGAGACCAAAGAGAAGAACATGTCGGTCGAGATCGCGATGCAGTGGACCACGGGCTATAACGAGGGTGTCCACACCTACGCGAACACCATCAACACTCACGAGGGCGGCACCCACGAAGAGGGCTTCAGAACCGCAATCACCTCACTTTTGAATAAATACGCCCGCGACAAGGGCCTTTTGAAGGAAAAAGACGAGAACCTAACCGGTGATGACGTCCGCGAGGGTCTAACCGCGGTCATTTCCGTGAAGCTAACCGAACCGCAGTTTGAGGGCCAGACCAAGACCAAGCTGGGCAACACCGAAGCAAAGACTTTCGTGCAGAGGGTAGTAAACGACCAACTCGGAGACTGGTTGGAGCGAAACCCAGGCCAGTCCAAGGAAGTTATCCGCAAGGCAATCCAGGCTGCCGCGGCCAGAATGGCGGCTCGCAAGGCTAGAGAGGCCACCAGACGCAAGGGACTACTGGAATCCGGCGGTATGCCAGGAAAGCTTCGCGACTGCTCCTCTAGAAACCCAGAAGTTTCCGAGATCTACATCGTGGAGGGTGACTCCGCCGGTGGTTCCGCAGTTCGTGGTCGAGACCCAGAGACTCAGGCAATCCTTCCGCTGCGCGGAAAGATTCTGAATGTCGAAAAGGCAAGACTCGACAAAGCTTTAGCCAACACAGAAGTCCAAGCACTTATCACTGCTTTTGGAACAGGCATCGGTGAAGACTTCGACATCTCCAAGATTCGCTATCACAAGTGCATTTTGATGGCGGATGCCGATGTTGATGGTCAACACATCAGAACTCTGCTGCTAACCCTGCTATTTAGATACATGAGACCTTTGATTGAGCACGGCTATGTCTACATGGCACAGCCACCGCTCTACAGAATCAAATGGTCAAACGCGGAACACGAGTATGTGTTCTCGGATGCCGAGCGCGATGCTCAACTAGCAGCCGGTCAGGCAGCTGGAAAGAAGATCCCGAAAGACAATGCAATTCAGCGCTACAAGGGTCTTGGTGAAATGGACTACGACGAATTGTGGGACACCACAATGAATCCTGCGACCAGGACACTGCTTCAGGTAACGCTCGACGATGCGGCGCTCGCCGATGAGATCTTCTCGACCCTGATGGGTGAAGATGTTGAATCCCGCAGAAACTTTATTCAGCGCAACGCCAAAGACGTTCGCTTCTTGGACATCTAGGAATTAGCAAATGACCGACAACAATCAAATTGACAAAGTAGAGCAAGTCGACCTACAGGTCGAAATGCAACGCAGCTACCTCGACTACGCAATGAGCGTCATCGTTGGTAGAGCATTGCCGGATGTTCGAGACGGACTAAAGCCCGTGCACCGCAGAGTGCTTTACGCAATGTATGACGGCGGCTACCGACCCGACAAACAATTCTCCAAATGCTCTCGTGTGGTTGGAGATGTTATGGGTCAGTATCACCCACACGGTGATGCGGCAATCTATGACACTCTCGTGCGACTAGTCCAAGACTGGAACTTGCGCTACCCACTTGTAGCTGGACAGGGAAACTTCGGTTCTCCAGGTAATGACCCTGCGGCCGCACCTCGTTACACCGAGTGCAAGATGGCCCCACTTGCAATGGAGATGGTTCGCGATATCGACGAAGAAACCGTTGACTTCCAAGACAACTACGACGGCCGCACTCAAGAGCCGACAATTCTTCCTTCTCGTTTCCCAAACCTTTTGGTAAACGGCTCAATCGGTATCGCGGTTGGAATGGCGACCAATATTCCGCCACACAACCTCAAGGAAATCTCTGCCGCCGCAAAGTTTGTGCTGGAGAACCCAACCCTGGTGGGCGAGGCGCTCACCGAAGAACTAATCAAGATTGTCAAAGGACCAGACTTCCCAACCGGCGCTCAGATCCTCGGACGCCGCGGAATCGAAGACGCCTACCGCACTGGCCGTGGCTCAATCACCATGCGTGCGGTTGTCAATGTCGAAGAGATTCACAACCGCACTTGCTTGGTTGTGACAGAACTTCCATACCAGGTAAACCCGGACAATCTAGCGCTGCGAATTGCAGAACTAGTTAAGGAAGGAAAGCTCACCGGAATTGCAGACATCAGAGACGAAACCTCTGGTCGCACCGGACAGCGATTGGTAATCGTTCTAAAGAAAGACGCGGTTGCCAGAGTTGTACTAAACAACTTGTATAAGTTCACTCAGTTGCAGGAGAACTTTGGTGCCAACATGTTGGCGCTGGTTGATGGCGTTCCAAGAACTCTTTCGCTTGAAGGTTTCATCACACACTGGGTAACACACCAGATCGATGTGATTGTTCGTAGAACTCAGTTCAGATTGAGAAAAGCCGAAGAGCGCGCACACATTCTTCGCGGTTACCTCAAGGCCCTAGATGCTCTAGACGCAGTAATCGCACTAATTAGAAAGAGTGCAACCGTCGACGATGCACGCGACGGCTTGATGAAGCTACTAAAGATTGACGAACTGCAAGCTCGTGCAATTCTGAACATGCAGCTAAGACAGCTAGCAGCACTAGAACGACAGAAAATCATTGACGAAGCTGCCGAACTCGAAGCACAAATCAAAGAGTTCAAGCTAATCATTGCCGATGAAAAACTTCAGCGCGCAATCATCTGGGACGAACTAGATGAGATCACCAACAAGTTTGGTGATGAGCGCAGGACCGAGATCATGATGGGATTCGACGGAGACGTAACCGTCGAGGATCTAATCCCAGAGCAAGAGATGGTTGTTACTCTCACCGCAGGTGGTTACATCAAGCGCACCAGAAGCGACAACTACAGAATCCAACACCGCGGAGGTAAGGTCGTTAAAGGAGCGTAGATTCGTGCAGATGACGTTGTGCAGAACTTTATTGTCACAACAACCCACCACTGGTTAATGTTCTTCACCAATACCGGTCGTGTCTACCGAAGCAAGGTATACGAGATTCAGGAATCAGGTAGAGACTCAAAGGGCCAGCACGTTGCAAACCTGTTGGCGTTGCAACCAGAAGAAAGAGTCGTAGAGGTTATCGACCTCAAGGACTACCAGCAGTCCCCATACCTGGTGATTGCAACCAAGTCGGGTCTTGTAAAGAAGACCGCACTTGAGCTGTATGACACCCCGAGAACCGGTGGCATCATCGCGATCAAACTTCGTGAGGGCGACGAGTTAGTAAACGCCATGCTCGTAAGCGATGAAAACGAACTGCTTCTGGTCTCGAAGAAGGGCATGTCAATTCGCTTCAGCGCCGACAACGAGATGTTGCGCCCAATGGGCCGCGACACCTCCGGTGTGATGGGCATGAGCTTCCGCAAGGGAGACGAGCTACTCTCCGCAGACGTAATTGGCGACGAGGGCTTTGTCTTTGTTGTTACCGAAGGCGGTTATGCCAAGCGAACCTCAGTAGACCAGTACCGAGCCCAAAAGCGTGGCGGCCTTGGAATCAAGGTTGCCAAGCTTGATGAGAAGCGCGGAGACCTGGTTGGGTCACTGATTGTGGGGGAAACCGACGAGGTGCTAGTTGTGCTCGCGAGCGGTAAGGTAATCAGGACCTTAGCGTCCGAGGTTCCAGCCAAGGGCCGCGACACCATGGGAGTGGTGTTTGCCAGATTCGAAGAATCTGACGCGGTTTTGTCCCTAGCAAGGAACACCGAACGCAACCTAGAAAGCCCGGGGGACCAAAGCGGATCCGAAGGAGTAGAAGATGGCGAGATTCTCGAGAGCTAGCCGAGGCTCAGGCGAGCCTGTGAAGCAGGTTCGACTAAAGCTTCGCTCGATTGACCTGATGTCTGCGGTCAAGGTTGGATTCTTTGTCTCGGTTGCCGGGGCAATTGCGGCCATCTTCGGAACGCTGATTATTTGGCTGATCCTCACCGCATCGGGACTGCTGAACAGTGCCGGGGCGTTGATCACCTCGATTTTGGGTGGCGAGTCCGGAGTCAACATCGAGCAGCAGTTCGGCCTGCTTCCAGTTATGACTACCGTCAGCACCCTTAGCATCCTGAACATCGTACTTTCAACTGCCTTGACTACGGTCCTCGCGGCGCTTTTCAATTTGATTGCCAAACTGGTTGGCGGAATCGCGATCACCTTCACCAATAACTAATATTGGTTTGTCCAAAAGGCTCAAACCTTGTATTGTTGTCAAGGCTCTTCGGGCCTATAGCTCAGGTGGTTAGAGCGCTTCACTGATAATGAAGAGGTCGGAGGTTCAAGTCCTCCTAGGCCCACGGCCTTCCACCTAAGGAAGACCACGGGGACTTAGCTCAGTTGGTAGAGCACCTGCTTTGCAAGCAGGGGGTCAGGGGTTCGACCCCCCTAGTCTCCACAAGTAAAAACCCCTCCTTCGGGAGGGGTTTTTCCCTTAATGTCGCATGTGCGCGGCACCAAACTGTTGGAATACTGTTGCTTTGTGCATGAGATCACAGATCTTCGGGAGAGTGACTTCCCCTACATCTCACAACGCCTGGATAGCTGGTGGGGTGGCCGAAACATGGTGGCTATGCTGCCAAAGCTGTGGTTCAAAGATTTCACTTCTACCAGTTTTGCAATTCGAGATCAGGATTCCCTGCCAATCGCATTTTTAGTCGGATACCTCTCCCAAACGGATGCAACAAAGGCTTATGTCCACTTCATTGGTGTTGATCCCGAATCTAGGAAAGAGGGGTTAGGCAGATTACTTTACGAAGCTTTTGCAGCAAAGGCGCAGAGTCTTGGGGCAAATCGGATTGAAGCTGTGACTTCGCCCCTCAATATAACTTCGCTGAGATTCCATGAATCTCTGGGCTTTCTGGCCAAAGAGAGTAGTGGAGATATAGTTGTGCCAACTCAAGCATCAGGCCACAAAGACTTTGATGGAGATGGCGAAGACAGAGTTCTTCTAGTGAAGTCCTTGCTCTTGTAAACGTTCAAAAACAGTCTGATTTTTAGTTTGAAAATTCAACGTCGCTCTCTACGCCCCCTGTCTTGACTAGACATGTCGGTGCCCCTAGTCCTCACAAAACTCCTCCGAGTATTCGGGGGAGTTTTCACTTTATCGGGGCTGGTTTCTTGAGGGCGGCTAGCGAAACTGTAGCAAGCAGACACAAAATGGCTGCAGTTATCCAGGCGATGAAGTAGCTTCCCTGCAAATCCCGAATCACACCAGCGAATATTGCCGCCACCGCTGCACCAATCATGTGTGAAGCAAATACCCAACCCCAAATAATGCCTGTTCGCTCAAGTCCAAAGTATCTACGGATCAGCTCAATGGTCGGGGGAACGGTAGCGATCCAGTCGAGACCATAGAACACCACAAAGAACAAAAGCGGAGGTTCAACGGTGGGCCCAAGAACAAAGGGAACACTGAACAGCGCTAGGCCACGAAGTCCGTAGTAGATCGCTAATAAGACCCTTGAGTCAAAGCGGTCCGTTAGCCAGCCCGAAAGAATCGTCCCGACAAAATCAAAGATTCCCACCACCGCCAAAAGACCTGCAGCGGTTGTGGCGGGCATTCCGTGGTCGTGCGCGGCAGGAATAAAGTGAGCCCCGATCAAACCATT
>JBEEIU010000002.1:0-3378 GCA_041169705.1 Actinomycetota bacterium | reverse complement strand
AAGTCTGCGGAATTTTGGCAATTGAACCAATTGCTTGAAAAAGAGTTTGCCCTCGATCTCCCAGATTGGAACCAAGAGCTAAAACGCAACGATGCATTTAGCTTCGATTCTGTGTAACGGTGACGCTGACATTTGAAAACTGGTGCTCAATAGGTGCACTTGGTTTATTTACCGTCACGCTCACCGATTGAATTCTGGAATTGCTCTCGAGAGTTTTCTTGCTCAGGTGATTGGCAAGTGACTCAATCAAATCGAAACGAGTCTGTTTGGTCTCGTTGACCAACAGATCCGCGACACTTGCGTAACTTACTGCCTCTTCGATTTTGTCATTGTCCGTGGTGTGGACTTCCAAGTGACAATCAATTGAGAACTCTTGACCATAGGCCTGCTCGCTCTCCAGCACACCGTGATAGGCGAATACCTTTAAGCCGGTTAGGTCAATTGAGTTGTGCATGGTCTAACTCTGCTCTGCGTTTTTCAGCGCCGCAACTACCGAAATGGCATCGGCGGTTGCCTCCACGTTGTGCACTCTTAGTCCCCAGATCTTTCGCTGCAGGAGGATGGCTGTCAGCACCGCTGTCGCCACATCCCGCCTGGGCATTGAGACGCTGGCTGGGTCCCCCGGATCCAGTGCCCCAGCCAGGAAGCGCTTGCGAGAGGCCCCAACAAGGATAGGAAGCCCAAGTTTTTCCAGTTCGTCCAGGCGCGCAACGAGTTCCCAGTTGTGGCCCATGTCCTTTGCAAAACCCAGTCCTGGGTCAACAATGATTCGATCTCTAGAGATTCCGGCTGCAACGGCCATCGCCACCTGCTCTGAAAGTTCTGCGACTACTTCACGTGCGACATTTTCATATTGCGCGAGTTTGTCCATGTTGTCGCTGTGTCCACGCCAGTGTCCAAGGATGTATTTCGCTTTGCCTTTGGCAACGGTTGCAAACATTTTGGGGTCTGCCAAACCACCGGACACATCATTAATGAAATCAGCGCCGGCTTCCATTGCTGCCGATGCGGTTTCCGAATTCATGGTGTCGACTGAAACCAGGATTTCCGATGACTCTTTTAGTGATTGGAGAACTCCCAGGACTCTTCTTTTTTCTTCTTCGACGCTTACTCGTTTAGCGCCCGGCCTCGTTGACTCTCCGCCAATATCAATAACTTGCGCTCCGCCAGCAATCATTAGCTTCGCTTGAGCTAGAGCGGCCGCATGATCCACGAACTGCCCGCCGTCACTGAACGAGTCAGGAGTGACGTTTAACACTCCCATGATGATTGGTCTTTGCCAGCTAGTCATTTATTTTGAAATCAGACTCATGACTTCGGTGCGGAGTACCGGATCATTGAAAACGCCTCTGGTTGCAACAGTTACGGTATTCACTTCAGGTTGCCGTGCTCCTCTGGAGACTACGCACTGATGCCGCGCCTCAATTACAACCACAACCCCATTGGCTTCAAGTCCACGCTCAATCGCGTTGGCAACTTCGGCGGTGAGATTTTCTTGCAGCTGCGGTCTGGATGCGATTACCTCTACAACCTTCGCGAGACGTCCTAATCCGGCAACTTTTTTGTTCGGTAAGTATCCGATGTGTGCAACTCCTGTGAATGGAAGCAGGTGGTGTTCACAGATTGAAACTAACTCGATGTCCTTGAGTAGCACCAAGTCGTTTTGCTCGGCAGGAAAAACATCGGACAGTGGTTCTAGCGGATCCTGCCCCACCCCCTTGAAAAACTCTGCGTATGCTTGCGCAACCTTAGAAGGAGTTGCTTTCAGCTCTGCTCGATCAGGATCTTCGCCGATCGCAATCAGCAGTTCCCGAACCGCGGCGGCGATCCGATCAGCTTGCATCTTCGGTCTTGGTCGGTTCGGGGTGGGCCTCGAGCGGCTTGAACTTGCGCTTTGGCACCGCAATTGGGCCCTTTGCAGAAATAGCTCGCTTTGGTGACGAGCGCCAAACTGCGCGCTTTGGAAGCTTCTTTACCGTCTTAAAGATCTTCTGAATCTCTTGCTGATTCAGAGTTTCCTTTTCCAAAAGCTCTTTCGCCAAACGATCCAAGACTGCGCGGTTGGAAGTTAGAGCCTTGTGAGCTTCATTCAGGGCGTTTTCCAAAATTGCCCTGACTTCGGTGTCGACCTGCTTTGCCATCTCATCCGAATAATCGCGGTGAGTTGCCAATTCTCTTCCCAGGAATGGCTCGGAATTTCCAGACCCAAGGGAGATTGAACCGACCTTCGCGCTCATGCCGTATTTGGTGACCATCATGCGAGCGATGTTGGTCGCTTTCTCGAAATCGTTTGAAGCTCCAGTTGTTGGATCTTTGAAGACAATTTCTTCCGCAATTCTTCCACCCATTGCATAGGCAACTTGGTCAAGCAATTGATTACGGGAAATGGAGTAGCGATCTTCCATTGGCATGACCATGGTGTAACCGAGCGCGCGACCGCGAGGGAGAATTGTGATCTTGGTGACCGGATCAGAGTAATTTGATGCACCGGCAACCAGAGCATGGCCCGCCTCGTGATAGGCAGTGATAAGTCTTTCTTGATCACGCATCAGAGTGGACTTCTTTTGCGGACCACCAATTACTCGATCAATAGCTTCGTCGATTACCTCGTTGGTAATTTCCTTGCGATTCAGACGCGCAGCGAGAAGTGCTGCTTCATTTAATACATTCGCAAGATCGGCACCTGTGAAACCAGGGGTGCGACGCGCTACGGCTTCCAGGTCGACGTTGCTCTCAAGTGGTTTACCTTTGGCGTGCACCTTTAGGATTTGCTCGCGACCCTTTAGGTCCGGAGCAGATACGCCAATTTGTCTGTCGAATCTTCCAGGGCGCAATAGTGCCGGATCCAATACATCCGGACGGTTTGTGGCAGCAATCAAAATGACATTGGTGTTTGTATCAAAGCCATCCATCTCAACCAGAAGTTGGTTCATGGTTTGCTCACGCTCGTCATTGCCACCGCCGATTCCGGTGCCGCGGTGACGACCAACCGCATCGATTTCGTCAACGAAGATTATTGCCGGAGCGGATTGCTTGGCCTGTTCAAAGAGGTCGCGCACTCGAGATGCACCAACACCGACAAACATCTCAACAAAGTCGCTACCCGAGATGGAGAAAAACGGAACACCAGCTTCTCCGGCAACTGCCTTAGCAATCAGCGTCTTACCGGTTCCTGGAGGGCCGTAAAGCAAAACACCGCGCGGGATTTTTGCTCCTAGTGCCTGGAACTTCTTGGGGTCCTTCAGGAAGTCCTTGATCTCGGTTAGCTCCTCGAGGGCTTCCTCAATACCTGCGACATCATTGAACGTGACTTTGGAAGTCTCCTTGGTAACCATCTTCGCTTTGGACTTACCGAAGTTCATTACCCCGCGACCGCCG
>JBEEIU010000001.1:0-4736 GCA_041169705.1 Actinomycetota bacterium | reverse complement strand
TACTGCTCCCGCCAAATCTTTTACTCCAAACGGTTATGGGCTCTACAACACGGTTGGAAATGTATGGGAGTGGACCAGTTCGGATTGGCAAGAAGGCAAGGTGCTGAAGGGTGGTTCTTACCTTTGCCACGACTCATACTGCAACAGGTATCGGAATAGCGCGAGGATTAAAAACACCGCCGATAGTTCCCTCTCGCACACTGGTTTTAGGTTGGCACTTGATTTTGATCACTTGGTCCAAAAGTGAAGCAGCCAAACATGCAAGCCTTAAGATTTGCTTAGGAAGGAACAACAATGGGCGAATCTACTAGACGCTGGCCGAGTTCGGTGTACAGCAAGGGCACCGAGCCTGATCCTCGTTTCACTTTGGCGAACGAGAGAACCTTCTTAGCTTGGATCCGAAGCGCAATTGCGATAATCGCCATAGGCGTAGCGATCAATGAGCTAGGTGTCGGTAATAATGCATTACTGCGCGGAATTGTTGTTGGCGCTCTGATTGTTCTCGGAGTACTTTTGGCCATTTTCTCATTCCTACGTTGGATGAACATTGAGCGCGCGATGCGCGAATCTAAACCCCTTCCATCTCTAATCTCAGGCTTTGGGCTGGTGCTGGCTTTTTCAATAGTTGCACTGCTGGTTGCGTTGCTTGCACTCGCATAATGGCCTATCAAGAAATAGATACTCAGCCGCAAAGAACTGAATTGGCCTGGGCTAGGACCAGCTTGGCTTTATTTGTTTTGAGCATTTGGGTTTGCAGGTCTGCCTTCCTCGGACAATCAACTTTTGCAATAGCGATTTTGCTAGTTAGTCTTGGCGCGCTTCTCGGGAATTTTCTAATCCTCAGGACTAGAGGTAAAAAGCTAGCACTGGGAGTAGAGCAAGCGACTGCAAGTGGACTGCCAAACCTTTTGGTTGTAATCCAGGTGCTCCTGATTTCAGTAGCAGCGTTGTTGCTCGAAAACTGACGTCCTTACTTAGCGCGCTGCTTCAGCGCGCCGGTGGCAGCGAGCGCCCAAACCACTAGCAAGGGTTGGAAAAGTAGTCGTACGCCTCGTGCCAGGTCTGTGTTCAACCCGAAGGCGTCGCGATGCTCAAGGAACTGGGCGAGGTTCCCGGGAAAAATGAGGCCGAAAAATATTGCTGTTGCAATGCCGAATTGCTTGGTGTACTTGGGCACAGCAATGAGACCGGTGCCCAGGATTATTTCGACGACACCCGATGCCAGAACCACTAGATCGGCCTCAAAGGGTAGCCAAGGTGGTACTTGAGCAACGAATTCGGTTCTGGCAAATGTTAGATGACCCGTGCCAGCAAAGACCAGAGCCAATCCGAGGATAACCTTTAGTACCTTGCGCATAAACCGTCTCTTTCGCGAATTGCTCTAACTGTATTACCAGGGCAAGGCTAAACTCTGGCCATGAGAACGTTTCGCAAAGTCATGGTCAGATTATTGGCCGCGGGCGTACTCGCTTTTTTGGTCATTCCCCTATTAATTCCGGATTCAACTTCGGGGAGTTTGACTAACGTTGAAGCCGCAGGCAATCAAGCGGAATTTGTTCGGATAAACAATCTGAATGTTCACGTCGTCTCTGAAAATTATTCGGGCGATTGCAACTGTGAAGCGCCGCTTATCGTTCTCATGCACGGTTTTGGGGCTAGTACTTTCTCCTGGCGAGAAGTTACTCAGCCCCTTTCCAAGTTGGGCGAAGTAATTGCCTACGATCGACCAGCGTTTGGATTCACCGAAAGACCAACAAGCTGGTACGGGGTTAATCCATATGGATTCGAAGGAAACTTCGAGCTGCTGGATGGATTAATTGCCAAGTATGCAGCCAAACGTCAGGTGGTTTTGGTCGGCCACTCTGCTGGTGGGCAACTAGCGGCAGAATACGCACGGTTGAACCCAACTAAAGTCTCTGCACTGATTTTGGTTGATCCAGCGATTCTCACTACCGGCGGAGGCCCCGAGGGGATCGAGTGGTTCTATCAGATTCCTCAAATTGCAAAGCTCGGACCTATTTTGGTCAGTTCCATCGCTAGCTCTGGCGATAATCTGCTGCGTGAAAGCTTCTACGATAAGTCAGTTCTAACCCAGGCTGTTTACGACGGTTATCACCAACCGCTCAAAGTTAAGGGTTGGGAAAAGGCATTTTGGAACTTCGCCACTGCATCGCGGAAAAACAAACTTGTTGATAATCTCTCGAATCTAAGTACTCCAACTTTGCTCATCACCGGAGACAGAGACACGGTCGTGCCTACTAAGGACACTGTTCGTCTCGACTCCCTACTCCCGAACAGTGAACTTGAAGTTATCCGGCAAGCCGGACACCTTCCTCATGAAGAGCAGCCCGATGAATTCTTAGCCTCCGTGACTAAACACTGGAAGTTCTTACTTAAGTAAAGAAGCCATCTGTTTGTAGATGATGTTTGCCGCCATCACTGGATTTAGTCGTGAAAGAAAATCCATCATGCCCGCGTCTGAACCAATTGTTATTCGTGGCTTGTTGGCCTCAATCGCATCTACCATCGCCTTAGCTGCCACTGGGGCTGGCGTGGTCTTGAACTTACTGGCTGCCGCATCCGCATTGGCTGGCATTGCCATTCCAGAATTTTGAGCGATGTTGGTGGCAATCGCGCCGGGGAAAACCACAGTGACTCCAACTTTGGTGCCCATGAGTTCGGATCGAAGTCCTTGGGTGAATAAATTGATCGCAGCCTTGGAGGCTCCGTACACAGTCTGCCCAGGAACCGGGGCATAGGCACCCATAGATGAGACATTCAAAATGTGAGCCTCAGGGCGGGTTAGTAGAGCGGGCAAGAATGCTTTGACCATTAGCAGCGGCCCGGTGAAATTTACGTCCATGACCTTGTGAGCAGATTCGATTGATAGATCTTTCACATGCACAAATGGCTGAATAATTCCGGCGTTGTTGATAAGGGCATCAACTTTCCCCATCTTCTTTTCGATTGCAGCAGGAAGCGCTGCGACTTTCTTTGCATCGGTGATATCCACTACAAAAGTTTCGACGCTCCCTTTGAGTGCGTCGGCAAGGTTTTTGGTTTCGGCAAGTGTTTCTTTACGCATGTCTAGCGCTGCGACTGAAGCGCCTCGGCGTACTAATTCAAGAGTGAGTTCACGACCCATGCCACTTCCGGCACCGGTAACCACTACGAGTTTGTTTTTGACCTGCATTGTTGAGCTCCTTCAGTTGGCCTCAACTCGACTATAACCCCGAACTAGAGGGCAAATTCTCCGAGGTCTACATTTAGAAATTCTGCGATGGTTTCGCTGACCAGTTTGTGGTCATCTCGCTGAGGTACACCCGAAACCGTGATGCTGCCGACAAGTCCCTCACCTTTGATTCGCACCGGAAAGCAACCGCCTGCAGGCGCATAGTTCTCTCTGTCCCAGCCTTCAGCTTCAGGATCAACTAGTCCTAGCACGGCTCTGAGATTGCAGGCGTAAGACGCAGTATGGGTTTTATAAACCAAATTGCGCTTGCGCCTTGTCCAGTCAAAATTTTCCGAGTTAGTGCCTGGCATTGAGTGCATGTACCAAATGTCATCGCCGTGACGGATATCTACAACTACGGCCCAACCCAAAGCTTGGGCCTTGTTTCGTATTGCGGTGCCGATGGTGAAGGCGTCGTCCTGAGTAAAGCTCGAGAAAACCAATAGTTCTTCTTGGTGAAGAACCTTGGAAAGGTCTTGCTGCTCCTGGCTCATGATTTAGGTGAGCTCGAACTGTCCGCCCTCGATCTGTCCCTGCTTGCGGTAGAGGTCGAGTTTCTCGCGGGTATCTGCGATGTCGAGGTTTCGCATGGTTAGCTGGCCGATGCGGTCGGTCGGACCGAATGCCGAGTCTTCAGTGCGCTCCATCGATAGTTTCTCCGGGTGGTAGCTAAAACCGTCGCCCTGAGTGTTCAAGATTGTGTAGTCGTCTCCGCGACGAAGGCGAAGCGTGACAGATCCGTTTACAGCGCTGGCAACCCACTTGGTAAGCGATTCGCGCAGCATCAAAGTCTGAGGGTCGAGCCAACGACCTTCATAAAGTAGTCGACCCATGCGGCGACCCTCTGCGTGATAGTTGGCAATGGTGTCTTCATTGTGAATTGCGCTGAGCAGACGCTCGTAAGCAATGTGAATCAACGCCATTCCCGGAGCTTCGTAAATTCCGCGGCTCTTGGCTTCGATGATGCGGTTTTCGATCTGGTCGCTCATGCCCAAGCCGTGACGCCCGCCGATTTCGTTGGCCTTGTAGAAAAGGTCTACAGCGTCTTTGAAGGTTTCGCCGTTGATGCTGACCGGGCGTCCCTGAACAAACTTGATGGTTACATCTTCGCTATCGATCTTGACGTTTGAGTCCCAGAATTTCACGCCCATGATTGGCTCTACGATTTCGTAAGAGGTGTCGAGGTGCTCAAGGGTCTTGGCTTCGTGGGTTGCACCGAGCATGTTGGCATCGGTTGAGTAAGCCTTCTCCACTGAAGCGCGATAAGGCAGCTTGCGCTCGAGTAGCCACTCGGACATCTCCTGACGTCCGCCAAGCTCGCTCACGAACTGGGCATCAAGCCAAGGCTTGTAAATACGAAGGTTAGGGTTAGCGAGAAGGCCATAGCGGTAGAAGCGCTCGATGTCGTTGCCCTTGTAAGTGCTGCCGTCACCCCAGATCTCCACACCATCGTTTTGCATGGCGCGAACTAGGAGAGTGCCGGTGACAACGCGACCAAGTGGGG